>DASZLH010000212.1:0-18422 GCA_035552495.1 Kapaibacterium sp. (SeqCode)
ACATTGCCAGACCTGCAACGAGCACTCCGTACGCCTCGGAAAGTTTCATGCGACCGGAAGGCAGATCGCGAACGGCCGTGCGTGGATTTTTCGCGTCGATATGCCGATCGACAATTCGATTTATGGCAAAGCCGACCGTCCGCGCGCCCGTCGCAGCGCCGAGAATTAGCAAACCTATTCCGGTCAACTCCGATGCCGAGAGCGATTGTAGACCCGCCACTCGGTTGGCATGAACGCCGAGCGCCATCCCCGAAAAGATCATCGGCAGCGAAAAGAGCGTATGCTCAATTTTAACAAAAGAAAAAAACTTCTTCATTTCTAATTAGAATGCGCCCGCTTCAATCAATAATCGCAATGCATTCACATACCCTTGCGGGCCTCGTCCCATAATGCGCCGAACGTGCAGCAAGCCTTCAAACACCGAGACACGCCGGAATTCCTCCCGTTGATTGAGATCGGACAAATGGACCTCGATCATCGGTTTATTTACTGCGCCAACGGCATCCCTCAGCGCATACGAATAATGCGTGAACGCGCCAGGGTTCATAATAATAGCGTCCAGCCATTTTCTCTCTTCGTGCAGACGATCGATCAACGCGCCTTCGTGATTAGACTGAAAAAAACGCAATTGAACGTCGAATTTTTCCGCTTCCAATTCCAGCATTCCCTCGATGTCCGAAAGCGTCATCGTTCCATAAATCTCCGGCTCTCGTTCGCCGAGCAAATTGAGATTGGGGCCGTTCAGAACAAGTATATTCATACTAATGACAATAAAAAATCAATCGTTTGGCAAACTTCGCCGTCCGAGATCTCAGAAACGAATGCGGTTCCTATCGAGCGAAGCAGAATAACCCGGTTCGCACCGTTGTGCTTTTTATCCCGCTTGAACATACTGAATATATTTTCTGCACTTGCACCGATCTCGATTTTTAAAGGGATACGTTTCAAAACAGATTCAATTTCAATGTATTGTTCCGTAGAAAGATGTCCAAGCTCGCTCGAAAGCCACGCAGCCGCGCGCATTCCGAGTAAGACCGCTTCGCCATGAAGGAGCGTAGTAAAACCTGTCGCCGCTTCGAGCGCATGACCGAACGTATGACCGAAATTGAGTAACTCCCGAACGCCATGCTGACGTTCGAATTCATCTACTTCCACATAACGTAATTTCTGCAATACGGACTCATAAATAATACTCTCGTATGCTCCGTCAATACCACGGATGAGCCTGGGCAATTGCTTCACCAGAGATTGCCACATTCGCGCAGACCCTATCAGAGCGTATTTCAAAACTTCGGCAAGACCCGCGTGAAGTTCGCGTCTTGGAAGTGTCCGAAGGTAAAGAGGATCGATAAGCACCTGACTCGGTGGGTAAAATGTGCCCGCAAGATTTTTTATTCCAAAGAGATCGATTCCTGTTTTTCCTCCAATAACGGCGTCCGCTTGGGCGAGAAGAGTTGTAGGAATGAAAACAATCGGAATGCCCCGTTTATAAATACTTGCGGCAAAGCCGGCAATATCCGAGATCACTCCGCCTCCAAAAGCGACAATTAAAGAATTCTTCCGACCAATGTCGAGAGCGTTCAACCGTTCTAATATTTCAAAAAGAGTGCGATCATTTTTATTCGTTTCTTCGGCTTCTATCACGATCGAATCGCATATACATCTCGCTCCCAGATGCTTCAAGAGTGTTTTGCGATATTCCTCACCATATTGATGTGCAACATTGGTATCGGTAGTTGTTACGACGTGGCCGATCTTTCGGTCTTCGATCGTATGAATAAGCTCGCGAATGCCGGAGCCACTTCCAACAAGAATGGGGTAATCGCCAAGAGCGCTGTGAGCGAGAAGCGTTTTGAAACGCGGCTTGAGCGCGACCTTTAACGACATTTGATCGAGCGCGATCAATAATTCCGCCGCGAGTTCTTTTGGTGTTCGCTCGTTGCCACGCGGAGTTCTGGTTACAAAATGAAGCGTAGCTTGTTCGTAAAACGGCCGGCGGGCTTCAAGCAATTCTCTAATTTTTTCAACTACTTGCTCTTCCGATAGTTCTCGAAAAAGCGGCCGGTCCGTGCCGTGCTGAATGTCTTTCCATACATTCTTTGCAGCTTCCCGTACATTGACATCGATCCAAATTGGAATGCCGGAGCCGCGAATGATCGAGCGGTTCAGAGGATCGAGCACAATCCCCCCGCCCGTCGCAATAATGGCGTGTTGATTTGCATCAGCAACCTTCAGGAGCGCACGCGTTTCTAATGCTCGAAAATAATCGTCCCCGTTTATGGCAAATATTTCTGCAATCGTCTGTCCGGCTTCGCGTTCGATCTCTTTATCGAGATCGATAAAGGTATACAAATGCTCCGCGAGCAATGTAGCGAGTTCGCTTCCGATCGCGGTCTTGCCAGCACCAGGCAGGCCAAGTAAATAGAGATTTCGGTTGCGCCAGGTCACGATGATTTATCGATGTGCATGCGTTCGCGGCGCTGTTCCACGCGTTCCATCAGCTCGTTTATTGTGTCGCCTCCAAATGTTTCGATTAGCTCTGTGGCAATTGTAAAAGCAACTACCTGCTCGACAATAATTGCCAAGGCTGGCACTGCGCAGACATCGCTGCGCTCGATATGCGCTTTTGTTGCAAGACCGGTTGCAAGGTCGACCGATCCCAATGGCTGCATGAGCGTCGAAATCGGCTTCATTGCGGCGCGCACAACTATCGGTTCACCATTCGACATTCCCCCCTCGATACCACCGGCGTTATTCTGGCTTCGGCCAAGCCTTCCACGCTCCACTACGATCTCATCATGCAATTCTGATCCGAGGCGATTTGCGGCATTCACACCCGCTCCTATCTCGACCGCTTTTACAGCTTGAATGCTCATTACGGCTGACGCAATTGCCGCATCGAGCTTGCGGTCCCAATGAACGTGACTTCCGATTCCGGGCGGAACATTCCGAACTACACATTCTACTATTCCTCCTAACGTATCGCCATTTGCTTTCGCACCATCGATCGCAGCTATAATTGTTGCCTCTGCATTGGGATCAGCAACCCGAACAGCACTCGCGCTAATCCTCCCTCGCTGCGAAAACATATCCGAAGTAAATTCCGATTCGATGCCACCGATCGATTTTACATACGCAATGGATTCGATGCCGAGCGCACGCAGCACCGTGCTTCCAATCGCACCGATAGCTACACGCATGGTTGTTTCACGAGCGCTCGCTCGTTCAAATACGTTGCGGATGTCCGATTCATGTGCGTATTTGATCGCACCTGCAAGATCGGCATGGCCAGGGCGCGGAATAGTGACAGTAGGACCTAAGGAATCTACCGGCACAACCGACATACGCTCGCGCCAATGCCTCCAATCTTTGTTTTCGATAATAAGTGCTATCGGAGCGCCGGTTGTTATCCCAGCACGAACGCCAGAAACAATGCGCGCGCGGTCATGCTCAATTTGCTGTCGGCGTCCACGGCCATATCCTTTTTGCCGTTCTCGCAATATCGGGTCGATGTCCCGCTCGGCGACAAGCGAAAGCCCCGCCGGTATTCCTTCGAGGATACCGACCAGCATTTCGCCGTGGGACTCTCCGGCAGTCAGGTAACGCAGTCGTGCCATTCTGGTATCAATAACGGAGCGAGTGTATCTCGTAATTGTAAAAATTCACTGGAGGATAACAGCGATGCGTGCGACTCAGCGCCTGTCAACCATAGATATTGCGAAAGCGCGGCCTGCTCGATAAGCATTCCAAGCCCGTCCATCGTTGTCGATCCTTTACGAGCTGCGTTTTCCAGAAATTTCGTACGCAAGGGATTATAAACAAGATCGACCGCTACGTCTCCGACCTTCCAATCGAATGCGCTCAATAAAAGCTCCTCACTTCGCTGGCCAACTGGCGTAGCATTGATGACGAAACAATTCCCATCGTTTCTCCAGACATCGTCAATATCAGTAAGCGTAATCTTCCGCGCCTCTCCTATACGTTCACGCACGGTTTCAACCGAGCGAACTCCAATAGTAATGCTCTTCCAATCCAATTGTTGAAGAACATGCATAATGGCGCGCGATGCGCCGCCAAAGCCCAATAGTATCAGATCGTAAGTATTTGCATTAAGCGTAGGATATTCTTTTTGCAGAGAGTAGAGAAAGCCTGCTCCATCGGTCGAATAAATCTGTGGCGTGTCATTGAATAGCAATGTATTCGCTGAATAAATATTCCGCACGAGGCCGGTTCTATCTTTGCCAAGTCCCGACGCAAATTCTTTATATGGAATGGTAACATTCGCACCGCGATATCCTCGATCGGCTGCTGATGTTATCCATTGATTTACTTCGTTAGTATTCTCGCATTCTGCCTTGGAATATTCTATCGCCTCCCAACCCGATAGAACTTTATTTCTCAGTATTTTAAAAAGGTGCGCGTGTACTTCCGGAGAAATACTGTGGTCGAGGGATTTTCCTATCAATGCAGCCTTTAGAGTGCTCATTGGCGTTGGGTAGTGACATGCTCGCTTCCGCTCAACTCCGCAAGATGTATAAAAAATTCAGGATAAGAAACGGCAACAATCTCCGCTCCTTCGATCGTTACCGGCCCTTCGCATGAAAGAGCTGCGATGCTGAATGCCATGGCCAGCCGATGATCGCCACCATGCGATATGGTCGTATGCGTCAAGCGCCGGTCTGGAATGCCATGGATGATAAGACCGTCTTCCAGCTCTTCCACCTGTACACCAAATGCTTGCAACTGCGCGGTGGTCACGGATAGTCGATCGCTTTCCTTATGTCGTAATTCTTGTGCACCGCGTACCGTGCTTTCGCCATCCGCAAAGACTGCAAGAACAGCGAGAATAGGTAGCTCGTCGATTAAAAGCGGGACGTCTTCGGGCGCAATATGGAATGGCGCCAGACCTTCATTCGCACTATAGACGATTATATCGCCACGCGACTCTCCAAATTGTTCGCTGACATTCACTGCTTCCAGTTCGACACCCATCAACGTAAGTACATCGAGAAAACACGTTCGCGTAGGATTGAGCGATACATTTTTTATTACAATTTGTTTGCGGAGCAAGATGGCAGCCGCAATCAAAAAAGCCGCGCTGGAAATATCCGACGGTACGAAATACTCTATTTCATCGGAAATAGTTGGACCGATGCCGGGATCGAGTAGAATTCCCTCGTCCGTCACTTCAATTCCGAATCCAAAGGCTTCGAGCATTCGCTCGGTATGGTCTCGGCTTTGCCAGGGCTCCTCTATTAGGCTTCTTCCCTCCGCATGAAGACCTGCGAGAATCAATGCGGTTTTCATTTGGGCCGAAGCAACCGGCAATCGAATTTCTGCGCCGTGAAGCTGCTTGCCGTTGACCATAAGCGGCAACGTTCCATCGGGGGCAGTAATAATCGAAGCGCCCATGCTGGAAAGCAAATCGGCAAGCCGCTGCATTGGACGGATGCTAAGCGATTCATCACCCGTCAGCGCCGCATTGAACGGCTGACCTGCGAGCAGTCCCATCAGTAAGCGCGCGGTCGTGCCGGAATTTGCGCAGTTAATGACATGCGTTGGCATTCGATAGCCACCCAATCCTACACCTTGAACTTCGATCCGATCGGGAAATAATTCGATAGGTACTCCGAGCGATTCCAGTGAAAGCACCGTCGCAACAATATCGTGGGAAATAGCAGCCTCCGATGGAATAGGAATTCGAAACGCGGACCGCGTAATCGACCCAATAAAAAGCACGCGGTGCAAAATGGATTTATCCGGCGGCAGCAAAAAAGGACGCGAGACAACTTCGATCTCCTCTGCATACACCGGAAAGATCGTTACAGTCATGCAGCCTGGGATTGAGAATCGTCCACTCGGACGGATTTCGGAAGCACCCCCAGATTTTCGAGCGCTTCGCGCGCTGCATTCTGTTCCGCTTCTTTCTTCGAACGACCCGCACCCGCACCCTGCATTGCACCACTGACCATCACTTCGACCGAAAACATCCGAGCATGATTCGGCCCATCCTCCCGCACCGTAATATATTTGGGCGATGCCAGTTTTTTGGACTGGACCAATTCGAGCAGCATCGACTTGTAATTCTTATCCGAGAGCATCAGTTCGTCGCGCCGGGTGTGCGTGATAATGTTTCGATAAATAAAATCGCGCGCGGCCGTCATGCCGCCATCGAGGTAAATCGCAGCGATCACGGCTTCGTAAGCATCGGCAAGGAGTGTCGCGGATCCACGTTTGAGCGCAGTATCGGCAGAAGTCGAAAGCAGTAGAAATTCTTCGAGATGAATATCCATCGCATGATGTACGAGCGCCGCACCGGAAACAAGACGAGATCGGAGCTTCGTAAGGTCCCCTTCCGGCAACGATTCGAATTCTCCGTAAAGATATTCGGCGATAACGAGATTCAGAATGGAATCCCCGAGAAATTCGAGCCGTTCGTTCGAACGAAGCGTCGGGAATTGCGCGAACTGCAAATAGGAACGGTGCGTCAACGCCTGAAGAAAAAACGCGCGGTGCTTGATCGTATAGCCGATCCGATGCTCGAGATCGTCGAAATCCTGGGCAGAAAGAGTTGGACGCGCGGTACCCGGAATAATCTCGAAGACTGGCGCGACAGGGGGTCCTTTCCTATCTTCAACTCGCCGTATACGTCGATCTTCCAGTCGGCGTTCCAGCCGCTCTCTGCGGGCCTGGCCTAACTCGCGGTATCGGTCAATCCGTTTGCGAAGCCGATTGAGGAAATTGCTTCTCTGGCGCGAGCCTCGATTCTGTTGTTCCGGACCGGTGTCAAAGGTATCGGAGGTCACAAGCGTGGAGTGCGAACTATCGTCCGCCATTTTTAGGAAGAGTCGGATCGAAGTTCAGTTTTCGTATTTAGTAAACACAAGAGTGGCATTATGCCCCCCAAATCCAAACCCATTGCTAAGCGCAGCATCGATCTTCATGGGCCGGGCAACATTTGGTATGTAGTCGAGATCGCATGCAGGGTCGGGAAATTCGTAATTGATCGTAGGAGGCGCGCACTGATTGTGGATCGAAAGAACGGACGCAATGGCTTCGACTGCTCCAGCCGCACCGAGCAGATGTCCCGTCATCGACTTGGTCGAGCTGATCGCAACCTTGCGGGCATGATCGCCGAAAGCGACTTTGATCGCTTCCGATTCGCTAATATCGCCGGGTGGGGTCGAAGTACCGTGCACGTTGATGTAGTCAATATCTTCCGGATGAAGTCCGGAGGATTCGACCGCCATCTTCATGGAGCGAACCGCGCCTTCACCCCCTGGCGCGGGCTGCGTGATATGATGCGCATCCGCCGACATCCCAAAACCCGAAAGCTCGGCATAAATTCTCGCTCCGCGCCGCTTTGCATATTCTAACTCTTCGAGGACAAGCGATGCGCCGCCTTCACCCATGACAAATCCATCTCTCTTGAGATCGAATGGCCGGCTCGCCTTTTCCGGCGCGTCGTTGCGCGTCGAAAGTGCTTTCATGGCGTTAAATCCGCCTACTCCCATCGGACAAATCACCGCCTCCGCGCCACCGGCAACGATCGCATCGGCAAGTCCCCGTTCGATTAGCATCGCTGCATCGATGATCGCATTATTGCTCGTCGCGCAGGCGCTCGTCGTAGCATAATTCGGCCCCTGAAGATGGTGCCGAATAGAGATATATCCTGCACAAATATCGCTGATGAGCATCGGCACGAAGAACGGCGAAATGCGGTGCGGGCCGCCTGTTTCGAACAGTGTCTCCTGCTGCTTCTGGTAGGTCCACATACCGCCGATCCCACTTCCAAAGACGACGCCGATCCGCGTTCGGTCCATGCCCTCCAGCTTCCAACCTGCATCTGCAATCGCCATATCGCTCGCGACGACTCCAAACTGCGCGAAGAGGTCCATACGGTTGATGAGCTTGCGGTCGATGAAGTCATGAACGTTGAAATTCTTGACTTCACAGGCGAACGTGGTATCGTAGCCGGTAGGGTCGAAACGTGTGATCGTAGCTGCGCCGGAACGACCGGCCATCAAACCTTCCCAGTAGGACTGAAGGTTGTTTCCGATCGGCGTCAGCGCGCCCATGCCAGTTACGACGACTCTGCGGCGGTCTTTGGACATCATACTTAGTTGCGCGTTATAAGTAACAAGCAACGAGCATACGCTCGGTACCGATTAACTCATTACACTTCACGATACTTATTTTTTTGTGTTAATATAGCTTACCGCATCGCCAACGGTCTGGATTTTCTCCGCGTCTTCGTCGGGGATCTGAAGGTTGAAGGCCTTCTCGAACTCCATGACGAGCTCAACGGTATCGAGCGAATCGGCGCCGAGGTCGTTCGTGAACGAGGCGTTCGTGGTAACCTGCGATTCTTCGACCCCAAGTTTGCTGACAATAATCTCTTTAACTTTCGATTCTACGTTCTGATCTGCCATTGTTCTGGTTTATGTTTGAAAAAAGTATTTATATTAAAAATCAAAGGGAAAAATTATGAATTATTGGAATAGATTTCTATCGTTATTTTTCGTAATTCTTCATTCGTAATTCTTCACATCGCCATACCGCCATCGACGACAATCGTTTGCCCCGTGATGTAATCGGCGGCGTGCGATGCCAGGAATGCAACCACGTTTGCCACGTCCAGCGGCGTTCCCGCGCGTTTGAGCGGCACCATCCCGAGCATAGCCTCACGCTGCGCATCATTCAATTTTGCGGTCATGTCGGTCTCGATATAACCGGGGGCCACAGCGTTCACCGTGATGTTGCGTGACGCCACTTCTTTCGCGATCGACTTGGTAAAACCGATCACGCCAGCCTTCGCAGCGCAATAATTCGCCTGTCCCGGGTTTCCGGTCAGCGCCACAACACTCGTGATGTTAATTATCTTCCCGCGTTTTTGGGACATCATTGGCCGAATGGCGGCTTTCGTCATATTATAGACGCCTTTCAAATTCGTATCGAGTACCAGGTCCCAATCGGCGGGCGACATCCGTATCAGCAGCCCATCTTTTGTAACACCAGCGTTATTGACCAATAGGTCGATCTGCTCGTATTCGCCAATGACCCAGTCGATAAATGATTGCGCGTTAGCAGTAATGGCAACGTCCAACTTCACATGCTGAATGGGTGCCGGCGTTTTATCCCCCCACACGCTCTGCTTCAGTAAATCTTTGGTGACAGCCTGTGCAGCTTCCTCGTTCGAGTTATAGGTAAAAACGACATGATACCCGCTGTGAAATAGCGTCTCGACGATCGCTTTGCCGATCCCGCGCGAGCCGCCGGTCACGACCGCGACTTTCTTCCCTCCCATGGGAACATTGAATTTTCCCGCGATCTCTTTTGCAGTAAGGTTAATCATAGCGTTACCTGAACGAGGTCCTTTCCAATGGTAGTGATCGTCTGACGTGTCAATTCGAACCTCTCGCGATTCGCCTGGTAATAAGCTGTTAATTTCGCAAATTCTTCCTCGCCCAGAAAATAGCGAAGTTCTTCCTGCATCGCTTCGAAGACGCTGTGAACGTAATTCGCCGTTCCCTGCGGCCCGCAGTAATGCAAGTCTTCGGAATGCGAGTCATCGTAGGTTATAGTGCCTTCGACGACGGTGACTGGAAAGAGAATGCAATATTTTGGCTTCCATGCCCAGCGATGAAGTCCGGCATCCGCAGCCGCGACTTGAATCGAACAAAAATGCCGCTTATCCAAGAACACGCATCCTTCCGTAAATCCAGAAACACCGCCATCGCGATCGTGTACTTCGGTGCCGATCGCACGCCCGGACGGAAAATCGGTATCTTCAATAATTTCTCCATCGAACCAGGTCTTGACATCGGTATCCTGCGTCTCGTCCATTGCACGCGCAATTTCCGAGGCGTGTTCGAGTATCCTGTCGTGCTCGCCCATATCGGCATACACACCCGAATGGCAGCACCCGCCGCCACAATGGGTGATGTTGCAATATTGTACGAAGCCGTGCGTAAAGATCAGTTCATCGACTTTGAATCCTCCAACCGTAATCGAAGCAAGGCGACTCGCCGGAATATCATCCGGTGAAGCTGTGGCATTTTGCAAGAGCGGTTCTGACATATTTATGCAACGACAACTTTTGGTTTTTCGACTCCGGAAATTTTGATATTCGTAAGTGTTCGTCCGATGAGTCCCTGCAATACTTTCCCCGGTCCATATTCCACAAACTCCCGAATCCCAAAGTCATACATATTTTTTACCGATTCCTCCCATCGAACGGGAGCAGTCAACTGCTGGACGAGCAGCCGGCGAATCTCGCCGGGATTTTCCACCGGCTCGGCTGTCACGTTGCTGAATACAGGAAATTCTGGCGACTGAATGTTTGTGGAATCGAGCGCTTCTTTCAGACCATCGGCGGCATATTGCATGAGTGGCGAATGAAACGCGCCCGAGACCGTCAGCTCCTTCGCAATTCGAACACCTTCAAGTTTAGCTCGCCGCATCACTTCCTGAACTCCAAACGTAGAACCCGAAACAACAATCTGTCCCGGCGAATTGAAGTTCGCCGGACGGACGATGCTGCCGGTTTCATTTTCGACTTCTTCGCAGAGCGCCTCAAGTTTCATCGCATCCATTCCAATAATAGCGGCCATTGTTCCGGTCGATCGGCGTCCAGCTTCAGCCATCAGGCTGCCACGAAGATGTACGAGTTGAAGAGCATCTTCAAAGCTAATCGCACCTACGGAGTAAAGCGCGGTATATTCCCCCAGCGAGTGTCCAGCGGTGGCTTGCGGTCGCACACAGTCTTCATCACATTCGAGCGCGATAGCGGAATGCAGGAAGATAGCGGGCTGAGTAAAATCGGTCTGGCGTAATATATCCTCCGGACCTTCGAGCATTGCTCGCGAAAGATGAATGTGCAGCAGATCGTCCGCCTGCTGCATCCGTGCTTTCGCAGATGGAAAGGCCTCGACGAATTCCTTCGCCATGCCTGGGTATTGCGATCCCTGTCCTGGAAATACGTGCGCGATCATACTATCAATAGGCCCAGCGGACCAGAATAGCTCCCCATGTGTAACCGGCTCCGAAACTCGAAAGCACGATGTTGTCGCCTTTTTTGAGCTTTCCATCCTGCCACCACTCGCTCAAGCAAAGCGGGATCGTAGCGGCGGTTGTATTACCGTACTTTTGAATATTGATCATTACTTTCTCGGGTGGCAACCCCATGCGCTCGCGTGCGGCATCGATAATGCGAAGATTCGCTTGATGCGGTACGAGAAATGCGATATCATCGGAAGTCATTCCGTTGCGCTCGACGATATGCGCCGACGATTCTGCCATATCGACGACTGCCGTTTTAAATACGGTCTTGCCTTCCTGAAAAATATAGTGCCAACCTTTATCCACAGTCTCATGGCTGGCCGGGTTCAGGCTTCCCCCACCTTTCATATTCAGATATGGTGCGCCTCGGCCATCGATTTTTAGATAGGAATCGAGGATGCCGTTCTCCTCGTCCGAAGCGGCTTCCAAAATCACTGCGCCACCTGCGTCGCCGAATAAGATACACGTATTGCGATCGTTATAATCGACAATCGAGCTCATTTTATCGGCGCCGATAAGCAGCACATTATCGTATAGCCCGGACTCGATAAACTTCGAAGCTGTCTCGACTCCAAAGAGAAACGCGGAACAGGCAGCGCTGAGATCGAAGCCCCAGCAATTTTTTGCGCCGATCTTTTCCTGAATGAGGCAAGCCGTAGGTGGGAAGAGCATGTCCGGAGTAACGGTGCAGCAGATAATAAGCTGTACGTCGTCCGGCGTCCAGCCACGGCGCTCGAGTGCCATCAGAGCGGCCCGGCTACCGAGATCGCTCGTCGCGCCTTTACGAAGAATGCGCCGCTCCTTAATACCCGTCCTCGTCGTGATCCATTCATCGGAGGTATCGAGATAGGAGGCGAAATACGCATTGTCGAGGACTTCATCGGGTACGTAATGACCGACAGCGGTAATGGCTGCCCTGCGATTTGGTTTCTTATTTGGTTGAGTAGATGCGCTCACGTATGGAAAATTTAAGGCGAGTAAATTAGGCGAGAACCGCAGGCGATTGTACTGCGCCCGCAATTTTTTGTACGATCTGTTTCTGGACCATTTCTTCCGCTTTCAAAATCATGTTTTTGATCGCCTTCGGGGTCGATCGGCCATGACCGATAATCGTCACAGCGCGAACACCCAGCAAGGGGACGCCCCCGTGCTCCTGATAATCGAATGCCTTCAGAGAATCTCGTAAAACCGAGGCAGTAATCGCGGCCTTGATCTTATTGAGCAACCCTTTATTAGCGTAATTTCGAACAATAGCACGCAATGCCGGAAGCATACTCTCAGCGAGTTTCAGCACGATATTTCCGACGAATCCATCGCAGACGATCACATCGACAGTCGATTTAAAAATATCGCGACCTTCAACATTTCCCGTGAAATTAACATTCGTCTTTTCGAGCAGTGCCGCGGTCTCGAATACCAATTCATTGCCCTTGGACCGCTCCTCACCAACGCTAAGAAGCCCAACCCGTGGATTCGAAACTCCTAAAATTTGCTCGGAATAGATCGAGCCCATGATCGCATATTCGCGGAGGTGCATAGCCTTCGAATCCACCGTTGCGCCGACATCGAAGACAAGTGTCGAACCTCCGTCCGGCCGAGGAAACATTGAACCGATCGAAGGCCGGCTAATGCCGGGAATGCGCCCAAGTAGGAGCGTCGCGCCGCTCATGACTGCGCCCGTATTGCCTGCGCTTACAAATGCCTGCGCGTGCCCCTCTTTTACTAGATAGAAGCCTTTGACAATAGACGAATCGCGTTTCTGACGCAGCGCAGCGACCGGCTCATCTTCCATGCTGATGACCTCCGATGCGCCGACGACTTCGAGATTGGAATTAGTATCGGCATGAACCGCCGCGAGCTCGCGTTCGATATCCTCACGAACACCGACCAGGATCACCTTGAAACGACCCTTGGTTTCCTGCACGGCCAATAAGGCGCCCTCGACCTCGTTCTTCGGCGAAAAATCGCCACCCATGGCATCGAGTACAATACTCAATCGGCCCGAATGGCCGGAACCAGAAGATTGCTCGGCCGCTGTCATTAGATAAAGGTCTGATTTAAACTCCCAGCCTTTTCAAGGCTAAGAGATTTATTACGCTTGATCTTTAGGCTGAAGCACCGATCGGCCATTGTAAAAGCCGCAGCTTGCGCAGGCGGTATGCGCTAATTTTGGCGAGCCACAGTTCGGGCAAGACCCAAATTGCGGATGTTCGAGTTTATAATGGGTACGGCGCTTATCGCGACGGGTTCTGGAATTTCTATGTGTTGGATTTGGCATGGTCTAATTTTCTTCGGGGTCTTGGTCTAATTATCTTTGGCCAGTGGTCTAATTTTCTTCGGCTCGCAAACGCTCCTTTATCCCTTTGAGTGCCGTCCAGGGGCTTGTTAATTCATCGGTTTGCGTACAGCCGCAGGGACCAAGATTCAAATTTTTCCCACAGGTAGGGCAAAGTCCTTTACAATCCGGCCGGCAAAGGTTTTTCATCGGGATTGCAAGTGCCAGGGCATCTCGAATATCCTCCGTGATATCGACATACGCGCTTGTCAGCGGATCGTAAACATGAACATTCGGGTCGTCCGGATCGCTCACTAAGCCGGGCGGGACGAACGCTACGTCAATCGGTGCCGAAACCACACGCGCAAATGGCTCCATACACCGTGTACACTCGAAGTCTCCTTCGCTCGAAGCATTTGCATGAAGATGCAGCCGGTCGCCGGATTTCGACAGTCTTCCCTCGATCGAGACCGTCCCATGAAAGAATGGATAATCGAGCGAATCTACCTTAGCTTCGATCGCAATCGAATGGTCACCTTGATCGAGATTGCGGACTTTGATGAGAATTGGATGACGCTCGCTTGATTTTATATTATTCTCACTCATTTCCGCTCCTCCAGTATAGTTGAACAATAGAAAACCCACCGGCAGGTGGGCTCTCAAAATTCCAACGCGGAGAAGAATAAACGAGTGCCGCCTGGATATTAATTTGATTTTATCTATTTCGTTCGTGATTTTCGGACTGCTTTCTTCGCAACCGATTTCTTCTTCGGCACTGCCATTTTCGGCGCTGCAATTATTTTTTCCGCAATGCTTTTTGCCTGCATGAAGAGCAGCAGGTAATCGTGCCCTCCGGCTTTGGAATCGGTGCCGGACATGTTAAAGCCGCCGAACGGATGTGCCCCGACCATTGCGCCAGTGCATTTTCGGTTTACATAGAGATTGCCGACGAAGAACTCGCGCTGGGCCTTCTCGATATTTTTTCGACTCTTCGAATAGACCGCTCCCGTCAAACCATATTCCGTATTATTTGCGACGGCTATCGCTTCATCGAAATTCTTCACCGGAATCACTGCTAGCACCGGACCGAAAATCTCTTCCTGAGCGATCCGGGCATTCGGAGCCACATCGGCAATGACCGTCGGAGCAATATAGTAGCCTTCGTTGCCGACCGTCTTGCCTCCGGCCACGATTCTGCCTTCCTTGCTCCCGATCTCGATGTATTCCTGAATTTTCTTGAATGCACGGTCGCTGACGACAGGCCCGACGCGTTTATTCTCAATCGGATCACCGATTTCGAGCGCCTTCACCCGCTCGACAATCTTTTGTAGCATCTGAGGATAAACGCTTTCTTCGATAATCGCACGCGAGCACGCCGAGCATTTTTGTCCCTGGAAACCATAGGCGCTAACCACAATGCCATCCGCCGCCGAATCGAGATCGGCATCTTTGGCCACCACGATAGAATCTTTTCCGCCCATCTCTGCTACGACTCGCTTAATCCATCGCTGGCCCGGACGAGCCACCGCAGCATTCTGCGTTACATGCAGACCAACTTGCTTCGAACCGGTGAACGACACAAAACGAGTGATCGGGCTATTGACCAAATAATCGCCTACTTCTCCGCCCGGAGCGGATACGAAATTGAGCACACCCTTAGGCAATCCTGCTTCTTCCATAATTTCGACAAACAGCCAGCCCATCATCGGCGAATCGCTCGATGGTTTCAGCACGACGGTATTTCCGGCAACGATCGCTGCGCTCGACATTCCGACGAGAATCGCAAATGGGAAATTCCACGGTGGGATTACCACGCCGACGCCCAGCGGCAAATATTCGAGCCAATCGCGCTCGCCTTTGAGTTGGACGAGTGGCTGCGATACACCCAGCCGGAGCATTTCACGACCGTAATATTCCAGGAAGTCGATTGCTTCGGCTGTGTCCGCATCGGCTTCCGCCCAGTTCTTTCCGACTTCGAGCACCATCCACGCGTTGATCTCATAGCGACGGCGTTTTGCAATCTTCGCGGCCTTGAAAATATAATTTGCCCGCTTCTCGAACGAAACTTTGCTCCACGATTCGAATGCCTGCTTCGCCGATTGCAGCGCTTGCTCGGCATGCTGGATTGTACCATGCGAGAAGTTACCGATCGTCTGCGCCGGATGCGCCGGATTATGCGATGTAATAAACGCATCGGTAATGATCTCATCGCCGTTAATCACGAGCGGATATTTGCCATCCATCTGGCCCGTAGCTTTCGCAAGCGCGGATTCCATTGCGCGCCGCTCGGTGGGAAGCGAATAATCTTTATAGGTCTCGTTTTTAAACGGTGGAATTTTAGTTTTCGCCATAATTTCGTTTATCAATAAAATTATTATTCAGGTTGTCTGGCTGTTATTCAGGTTTGGCTGGCCGGTATTTCACACGCATCCGTTCGAACCAGTCGATCAATTTACGAAAATACAATCGTTGCGGCTCGAGCAATAAATTATAGTCCGCCGCGCAAGCGTTGATAACCAGCCGGACAGGCTTGCGTCCCATCAGTGGAACAATATTGAGGTTGTATTCCTCATCGCCGGCACACTGTTGCGTCAGATCGGATGAATCGATCTCATATAACTTGCCACGCATCACGAGCAGCCGCAGCGTATCGAAATCGGGCGCATCGAGCTGTGCAACCCCACTCACGGCATCCCATTTCCCCAGCGCAGTCCGCCGGGTCGTATGCACACCCATCACTCCGTTCGTATCGATCGTAAAAGAATCGAATGGCTTATTATTTAATCCGCTTCCACTGATATACATACTGAACTTGAACCATGGCAGCGGCGCCGGATGCCGCCGGATTGTATCGGGCTTCGCAACCGCAATCGTGTTTGCCGATTGCTTCGTTACAGAATTACTTTGACACGCGGCTATAAAAAGAAGTACTACCATCGCACCCGATAGCCTTCCGAATCTGCGTGTGCTGAATTTCATCATAGTTGCTAAACAGCGAGCAATTTTTGCAGTACCGCTTCGATCGAAGCAGAAGATTCGCTGAAAGTTTTAAGAACAAATCCCGGTTCCGCTCGAAGTTCGCTATCGAGATACGGACTTCCAAACAGGACCAGTCCTTTTAAAGTCAAATGCTCGGTCGATATTTTTTTTGCAAGGTGCGCCATAATACGCGGCATCGAGGCATTAGTTGCAGTTCCGCCCAGATACCCGCGCGCCCGATGAAAGGTAACGAGGACCGTATTCGGCTTCCATTCTGAATTCTCATTCCACTCACTTACCGTTTCGAGTTGGCTCGATCGGAACAACATGGCCGCTCGATCAGTGAATACTTGTGCTTTGCCGATGGCTTCCGGCCGGTCGTCCGAAAGAACCAGAAGATGCGCATCATGCAAGTCGATCGTACCTTTTACTTCGATCGCCTGCTCTGCGACCTGCCGAGCGAGCGTGGCGTGGTCTTGTTCTAAAGCCGTCAAGTTATAAATACTTATTTGCCTCGCTTCTATCGCTGCGAATTCTTTCAGCTTTACAATGCGTGAGATTTTCTCCTGGATTTGCTCTTCGGTAATTCGCCCCTGCAATAGTGCAGTAGTAAGCGCATCATACGCAATTACCGGATCGGGCGGCATCAGGAGAATATCCGCGCCCGATTCAAATGCACGAATGGCGACTTCGGCGTCGCCAAAAAGATCGGTCACACCTTTCATTTCGAGCGCATCGGTAACGATTACACCTTCGAATCCCATTCGATCTCGCAGGAGCGTTGTGGTTAGTGTTCGGGAGAGTGTCGCCGGCAGGAAGCGGTCTTCCAATGGAGCACCGAGAAATTCGGCAAGCTGCGGAGCCGCAAGGTGTCCCGTCATGATACTTCGTACTCCTGCTCCGATGAGCGCCTCGAACGGCGGAAGCTCCAGCGTACTAAACCGATTCCAATCGCCATCGACAAATGGAAGCTCCCGATGCGAATCGACCGATGTATCGCCATGACCCGGAAAATGCTTCGCGGTCGCTGCCACGCTTTCTTCTTCCAGACCCAACATAAAGGGCACGGCAAATCGGCTGACGATCTCAGGCTGCTCTCCGAACGACCGTGTATTGATAATTGGATTTGCCGGGTTCGAATTGACATCGGCTATCGGAGCAAAATTCCAGGTGATACCGATCGATTTCATCTCTTTCGCAATTGCCTGACCAACCGCGCGAGCAAACTCCGGGTCGCCCGTTCGGCCAATGGCCATCGCATCAGGAAACTCCGTCCCGCCACCGCTGCCACCGTTGCCCTTAAACCGCATTGGCAGCCCGAACTCACAATCGGCTGAGAATATCAGCGGAATCCCATGGGCCGATTCTGCCTCGGCCTGCAAGGTTTGAATAACTCGCACAACCATGTCCGGCGAACCCCCAAAGACACAGAACCCACCCGCCTTACGGTCCCGAACAAGTTTAATCGTTCGCTCGGCATAGTCCGCGTCTTCTGTAAACTGCTCGATCTGCAATCGAGGCATGATGCACTCGCCGAGGAGTTCTAAAGGTGGTACATTTAAGAAGCTATTCCGAAAATTCCGCATCGTAACGTCAAAGCATTACACAATGAAATAGAATGAAAGAAAATGCCGAAAGGAGTTGATGTTGGTGTTGGGAAGTTTTTCATGAATCCTTGTTTCCTTCCCTAAGAAAGAATTTTGTTTGTAATTTTAAAATAGTTTGGCATTTCACGAGATACAACACAAAAATCAGCATAAAAGTTCCGCTAATTTAATTAAATTTAAAGGTTCCGGTCATAAACCGAGCTAACTCCTTATTTTTCAAGGACTTACAGACTTTAAAATTTGTCTTCTTCCTTCCCACTTGCGAACGAGGAAAAACAAGAAATTTCTCCCCTCCCGCTTGCGGGAGGGGCCGGGGGAGGGAGTCGGGATTGGCAATCAGCTTCTGGCTAATTTATTATCCTCCGCTGCGCCCTCCCCTAACCCCTCCCGCTGCTGCGGGAGGGGAATAGTTTTACTTTTTTATTTAAAAATTCTCTCCTCCCGCAAGCGGGAGGGGAATAAGAAAATTTAATCGAGTCTTAAGAAGCGGCTTGAAACCT
>DASZLH010000213.1:0-14240 GCA_035552495.1 Kapaibacterium sp. (SeqCode)
CCCACCTGCCAAGTCCTGAATCGACTCGTACCCAAGTTAGCCCCGAATCGGAAGAAAGCAAAACTCCATCATCCTGAGTTGTGGCAAAAATATTCGATCCAAAAGCACTAAAACTAATTTTATAGTACTGACTGTCGGCGCTATTTTCTTTGGTCCAACTGGAACCTTCATCGGTAGAGAAATAGATGCTGCTAAATCCCGAAGGATTTCCCGACGCTACTGGAGGATTTTCCGCTGCGACAAAAAACCTATTATCAATCTTAGTAAAGGCTTGGACAAGATTAGTAGAACTGGGATTCCAGGATTGCCAACTCGCACCTTCATCTACAGATCGCAGCAGCCCACCGGTCTGTGTGATGACAAAAAGTCCATCATTGGTGTGATATAACGTGGTTGGGAATGTCCCTTCTATCCCGATATTACCGGGTTTCCATATTCGTCCACTATCCGTGGACCGAAATGTCCCGTCCCCCTGAGTTCCGGCAAACAGCGTCGTACCAACCATGGTCAATGTTTGAACTTTTAGGTTCGTCAAACCTGTGTTGCGAATTTCCCAGGTATAACCGCTATCCAACGATATTAAAACACCAATGTCCGTGGCAGCGAATATTTCTGAACCAGTAACACAGAATGACAGAACAGAAATTAGAGGGTCCGAATGTACGATCGTCCAGCTTTCTCCAAAATCGGTCGAGCGATAAATTCCGTTTGGATGGACTGTATCGTATTCGTTACTGTTGCCGGCCAGGAGTATGTTCCCCAGCGATGCAAGGGCCGAAATCTGATTGCCGAGAAGTGCATTCGATGCCTGCCACGTCACTCCAAAATCGAGCGACGTCATGATCCCATTACCCGTTCCTGCAAACAATTGCGTGGAAAGTGAAGCCAACGATCGAACATAAAAATTTCGGAAAGAGGTATCATTTATTTCCCATGTTATGCCCATGTCGGTTGAAAAGGTTACGGTTCGCCCGCCCGCAGCATAAAGGTATGGTCCTAACGTAGTGAAAGAATGGATCGAACCTGGGTAATCAATAAGCATCCAACTCGTCCCGCTATCATTCAAGCGGAACATAGCTCCTCCAAAAGTTCCAGCAAGGACATTCGGGCCGGACGCAAAGATTGCGGTAATATTGCTGTCCGTCAATCCAGCATTGAGGGTATTCCAGGTTATTCCATCGTCGGTGGAGCGAAGGACACCACTATTTGTTCCGGCAAAGAGTCCCATCGGTCCGCTTGACAAAGAAGTAACCGAAGCACCGCCTTTACCATGAACCTGGACCCACTGCGCATCGGAAGAATGCAAAGCACATAGTAAGAAGACAGCCACGATGAAGAAGCGGAAGACTCTGTTCATGCCGAATCTAAGCTGGATGGGACGGAAAACGTGCCAGTTCCAGTGCCTACTTTGGATTAAAGGTATAACGCAATTTCACGAAATGTCTTAGTGACACGCCCCAAGAACTTCCTCTTGTTTTTACCGTATAGACCGGTATGGCAATCGATCCAATATCGTACAATAGAGTTCGAGAGCACGTTGGCCTCTACGATGCTACGGGGCAGTATGGACGTCTATTCGCAAAAGGCAAGGACGCTCTGGACTTGCTGCACCGGATGTCCACCAATGATATTACGCCGCTCGAATCCCAAACCGGGAAAGCGGTCTTCACCGCGCTAACGAACGAAAAAGGCCGCATCATCGACGTTCTCAAAGTAATCCGGGATAGTGCAGGAGAAGTCATGCTCGTCACGAGCAAGGATAAGGAACAAACGGTTATCGAATGGCTCGATAAGTTTACGATCATGGAAGATGCGCGGTTCGTAATCGCGTCGGATACGATCGCTCAGTTCCTTTTATGCGGACTGAATGCAACCGAGATAGCCAGCCAATATACGAATAAGAAGTTAGACGAGGCAACACACGCGGATGTATTCGACATCCAGATTAATAATATTCCCGGAACGCTGACAAAAGGCCCGAGCCTCGCAGGAAATGCCTGGTTTATTTTTACTGCCAATGAAACGGCTGAGACAGTCCGGCAGAAACTTCAGACAGATATTCTTTCGGCAGGTGGCGCATCCATCGATGACGAACTCTTCGACCTGCTTCGAATTGAAAATGGAACTCCGATCGCTCCGAACGAGCTGAATGAAAAGCATAATCCACTCGAGCTTCCACTTGCGAACGAAGTAGTCAGCTTCACAAAAGGCTGCTATATTGGGCAGGAAGTGATCGCACGGCTCGATGCGCAGGGGAAAGTCCAGAGGCAATTAGTTGGACTGCAATTCGGAAATGGAACTCCAAACATTGGCGATCGAATCGTCGATGAAACCATTCGTAGCGATGCCCCATTGGGCAATGAGATCGGGGAAATCACGAGCATTGCCAATTCGCCGATACATGGCGCAATCGGACTCGGGTTCGTCCGCGCGAAACGCATCGTCGACGATGCGGCGAATCCCGGAAGAACTCTCTTCGTAAAAGACAATGAGAAAACTTTGCCCACAACACTTGTGAAACTTCCATTTGACTGATAGGACTATGTCTGAATTATTGGAATTAAATATAGTCGAACCTTCTGCGGAGGCCATATCATCGGTCGAAGAGACGCTTGTGGCTGAAACAACATCAGAGGATGTAGTACGGCGCATTTTCGAACTAAAGGAAACGCTGCGCGATAAAGTCGTCATTCTCGGCCATCACTATCAGCGCGATGACATCGTGCAGTTCGCCGACCGCACCGGCGATTCTTTCGAACTTGCTCGCTTTGCAAGTGCTGGCGGGGACGCCAGTGCAAATGCTGGTGGGGACGCCAGTGCAAATGCTGGCGGGGACGCCAGCACAACAGCGGCCGAGGACGGCCACTCCACGCGTGAGTTTATCATTTTTTGCGGTGTGCATTTCATGGCGGAGACGGCCGATGTCCTCAGTGGCCCGAACCAAAAAGTCATTCTGCCCGATCTCAAAGCCGGCTGCTCGATGAGCGATATGGCGCGCCCCGAACAAGTCTACGATGCCTGGGAAGACATTGGACAATATATTGACACGGAGAAAGTTTGCCCGGTAACATATATGAATTCCAGCGCCGCGATCAAAGCATTTTGCGGCGAACATGGCGGGACGGTCTCGACCAGTTCGAATAATCGAAAAATATTTCAGTGGGCATTCGATCGGGGATTCGAAAAAATATTTTTCTTCCCTGACCAACATCTGGGGCGCAACACCGCATACTTCCAAATGGGCATTCCATTGGAGGAGATCAAACTGTACGATCAAACAAAACCACTCGGCGGCCTCACACCGGAGGAGTTACAACAAGCGAAGATTTTGCTCTGGCGCGGACACTGCTCGGTCCATCAGCATTTCCAGGCCTCGCATCCGAACATTATGCGCGCGCTCTATCCGGGCATTCAAGTGCTCGTGCATCCGGAATGCAATTTCGATGTCGTTCGTCAAGCCGATAAAGTTGGCTCAACATCATTCATCATGAAGACCGTCGAGCAAGCGCCGCCCGAAAGTAAGTGGGCGATTGGCACGGAACATCACCTTGTCAACCGCCTGAAAAAAGAACATCCCGAGCAGTTCATCACGACGCTCGCGCCTTACGCGTGCGAATGTGCAACAATGTTCCGCATCTCGCCTGAATCGCTGCTTGATATATTAGAGAATTTAAAAAACGGTGTTGTAAAAAATCAAATTGTTGTCGATGATAGCGAAAAGCGCTGGGCCAAGATCGCACTCGATCGCATGTTGGAAATAACGCTTGCATAAACGCACTCTCATTACTGGCGGCGTTCGCCGACTCGGTCTTCACATTGCATACGGCTTTGCCGAACGCCATGCCATACTCGGACTTAATTATCTCCACGCCACCGAACGCGAAGCCGATCACGCGCAAAGCGAATGTTTAAAACGCGGCGCAACGCAAGTGTTTCTTATTAAAGGCGATGTCACGAAAGAAGCAGAAGCTATCGTTGGCCGTTTTGCGAAGCTCGCGGGCGGAATCGATGTGGTTGTGAGCAATGCGGGGGTTTTTCCGAAGCGACATTCGCTGAATGACTTGACGCTCAAGCAATTTGAAGAGACGCTTTCGCTCAATCTTCTCGCGCCATTCGCCATTTCAAAAGCATCTGCATCGCACATGATGAATGGCGGAGCGATTATCAATCTCGCCTCACTTGGCGGCATGCAAATCTGGAAAGAACGCATCGACTATAATGTCTCGAAGTCTGCGCTCATCACGCTTACAAAAGCACTCGCGCGCGAGCTCGCACCAAAAAATATAACGGTAAATGCCGTAGCGCCCGGCGCAATCCAGGTCGATTCCCCCGAAGGCGCCGCAGTGGGCGCCCACCACACGGATTTGCACCATGCGGAGTTGGGGATTGCGGAGGAGAAGATTCCGCTTGGCCGATATGGAACACCGGAAAACATTGTGCGCGCCGTGCTTTACTTCGCGTATGATGCTCCGTATGTTACTGGTCAAACGCTTGTCGTCGATGGCGGGCGATCGGTCATTAATGGGTAAAATGCACTCAGCAGGCTGCCGAAGCTGCGGAAAGATAGCCAATTTTCTCGAAGCTTTAGTGAAGGTGGGAATGTTAGCGGCCCCAGAATAACATGGCAAATTCGATGGCGCGTTTAGCAAAATTACAAAAAACGGTTAAGGATAAAGGGTTGGACGCCCTGCTTATTACTCATCTTCCTCACATACAGTATCTCGTCGGTTATACGGGTTCGAACGCCGTGCTCCTCGTGCCTGCTCAGGGTAAGCCCCATTTTTTTACCGATTTCCGGTATAAAGCGCAAGTTAAGCAGGAAGTCGTCGGCGCAAAAATTTCGATCGTCGAGCGCGATCGTAACATTCAGGATACGCTCGTCGATAAGCAGCTCTTCGCAGACTATGATTCGCTTGGCTTCGAAAAGACGCATATCAGCTATGCACTTTACGACTTTCTTCGAACGAAATTTCGCCATGTGAAGCTCGTACCGGAAGCCGAAGCGGTCGAGAAACTGACGATGATCAAATCGGAAGATGAGATTAGTGCAATTCGACGGGCTGCCGAGATCGGCGATCAGGTCTATGAAAAAGTACTCGATGTAATCAAACCTGGTGTATCGGAGCGCGAGGTAGCGGCGGAAATCGCGTACCAAACCCGATTGCTTGGCGGCGAAAAAGAAGCGTTCAATATTATCGTGGCAAGCGGCGAACGCTCGGCGCTGCCACACGGCGTGGCGTCCGATAAAAAAATTAGAAAAGGCGAGTTGGTTACCCTTGATTTCGGCTGCGTATACAAAGGGTTTAATTCCGATATGACACGGACCGTTGCGGTCGGCAAGGTCCCCACCGAGCTTCAAAAAATATACGAGATCGTCCGCGCCGCTCAGCAGCGCGCGATCGACAAAGTGCATGTGGGAATGAACGGTCGCGAACTCGATTCCGTCGCTCGCGATTATATCACGCTACACGGATATGGCTCGAAGTTCGGTCATTCGACGGGCCACGGGCTCGGTATCGAAGTCCACGAACTGCCGATGGTCTCCCAACGAGGCGAACGATTCAAACTGGAACAGAGCGTTGTGATCACGATCGAGCCCGGCATCTATCTCGATGGGGTTGGAGGCGTGCGCATTGAAGATGATGTGGTCATTCGCCGTGAAGGATGCGAAGTATTGACCACTTCTCCGAAAGATATGCGAATATTGTAATCCGCATCTCCCGATATTACGGAAGCGTCATGAAGACGTGGACCGTGGTATCGAATGTATCTGTTGGGAATCCATCAGAAAAAACAAAATTAGCCGAGTAACTTCCCGAGGGCGTTCCAGGAGCGGCAAAAAAACCTACAGAATGCAGTTGAGCCGTATCGCCCACTGGCAGAGTACCCTTGAATAGGATTGCTGTTTTATCTCCCGTTACTGAATCGAGCTTAAGCGCGAATCCGCATCCGCAAACCAGTTGAAAAAGCGTCCATTCCGTGTCTGTTATGGCGGTAATCCGCAGACTATCCGGCTTGGCGAGAAGAGCATTCGATGTTTGCGGAGTGGTCGGTGATGGCACGCAGGCAGAAACGAGGGCAGTGAGTCCTATGGCCGAAGCCGCTAAAAATCCAGTAATGGCGTTTAATTTCATATTTATAAAACGCTCGAAAGAGGAAAGAGTTACTAAAAACAACCTGGATTCCGCTGATGTGTCTGATTTGTTTGATGGACTGTCAAATGCTGCGCTGTAGAGGGACTTTTTAATCTGCTTATTTTTAGAAAATTGACAGTCCTCATCTTAATCAACATAATCCGCGTAAACCAGGTTAAATACCAGTTCAGACAGTCATGATCGTCACCAGCGAAGCCATTGTACTCCGGTCGCGAAAACACGGCGAGACTTCCAAGATCGTCACGCTCTATACGCGCGAATTTGGCAAGCTGAATGTCATCGCAAAAGGCGCGAGAGAGATCAAAAGCAAATTTGGCGGTGCACTCGAAATGTTCGCCCGGACAAGCGCGGTCTTTTACAAAAAAGAAAAGCAGGACGGGCTTTACCTGCTTTCTAAGGCAGAACCGATCGAATCGAATGCCGGGATTCTCAAAAGTCTGGACCGGATAGAGGCCGCGACGGCAATAGCCGAACTCCTGCTGCGCGCCATGCACGACGAAGAAGGAAATCCGGAGATTTTCGAACTGCTGGCTGCTACACTTCAAGTGATTGCCACGACCTCGGACGACCGAGCGGCTGCGCCACTTGAATTCCGGTTCTATTTCGAATTTGCCCGCATCATGGGCTTCGAAATGGACTTGAGTCAATCTTCAGAGAGTGTGGGTGCTGAAGCTACTGCCGCACGGAAGCACCTGCAAAGCTCGACGACGGAGCTTGCAAGCTCGCTTCGGCTTTCGGAGCGAGCGAAGACAGAGATCACCCATTTTTTCAGCGCCTATTTCGCCGAGCATTTGTCTGGCGTCACAAACCGCTCGATGAAAAGCGGAAGAGTCTTTTCCTCATTAGATCGGCCAATGAACAAGGGAGCCGGAAACCCATGATCCATCATGGAAGATAAGTAAAGGGAAGAATGGAAGAAGTTGGCGACGTAATACGAAGAAAATAGGCCCCCGCAGCAAGTCCATCCAAATGGATGTTCGATTCCAGGGAAGTATTAGTACCGTTACCACTCAAAACGATAATTCCCCTATCGTTTGCAATCTCCCATCTTATGCGCATGATCTCCGAAGAATGGACAATTAGAATGTGAGTGACTGGTTCGAGTGATATGGAAAATGTTGTGTTGCCTGGCTCGGCGTTATCGATGTTCGCAGTAGGTGCCACGGAGAAGAATAACAGACTGGTATCCGCAACCGAAGGATCTGCGTCATCCGCTATTTTCACCAGCATTTTCTTCGATGTGATATTGGGAATAACCCAGCTATACATTCCTAATGTTGCCGCCACACCGTTGGCGATTGGCTTCCACGAGTTGCCTCCATCGGAAGAGTACTCGAGCGACACATTCGATACATGCGCGAATGACCATTTTATCGCAATGGTAGTATCGCCAGGATACGTCTCGCTCCCACGCGGCGAGAGAAATATTACGATCGGAGTAGCAGGCGGTGTAATACATGGGGCTTGCTCGGCATTCACACGAAGCACGCTATCCACTTTCGGTGAAAACGTCAGCGCAAGCTTGAACTGAGTAAAGTCATTACCGGAAAGCGCATAATTGGCATTTGCGCAATAGCTCATGATCGTGCCCGGATTTCTTCTCGGAGTGATTGGCAAGCCATAGCAGGCATCGGCAAGCTGAAGATGATGTACCGTATCGTCGTTCGTATAACAGGTATCGATCGGTGGGTCCCAATAACAGTTGTGAGAATGTGGGAGACTGAAATTATGTCCGATCTCATGAGCGACAATATAAGCATCGTAGGTAAATGCGAACGTCGGATACTGATGTCCTGTCTGCGGTGAGCTTACACTGTACGACCAATTCGTATCGCAGAGTGAGAACCATCCATATCCTCCACCGCCATACGAAACAGAGGTCATGACGTGCGCAAGGTCGCGTGGTACATCGGCGTAATGTAATTTCCAATAATGTGGCACAGTATCCTCGAGCGAATACGCGTCGCCGTTTACTTTATAAGGATCGGCATTCGTCCAAACCTTTACCCAGGTCAGGTGCCAGGTAATATTGGCTTCATCCTCGTATATCGTGCTCGACATCGCAAACAGTGAGGCAATATATCCAAGCACGGTACCCATATTTCCACCGGCATTATGAAAAAAGCACGAATCGGCTTCCACGGCTATATCCGTTTGAAGCAGCGTCGAAGCAGAAAGAGGCGATGATCCTTCACTGAATGACTGCAATAGATTGCGATGCAATAATTCTTGAATAGGGATAAGTGGATGAGGCTGAGAAAGCGCGTCCTCAAAACAATTGATTGGCCCGAGTGGCGACATTGCAAGAAGGCGGGATTCCTGCATGAGGACATGGACATGTGAGTCGGATTGCAATTTTGCAGGCCCGAACACATACGACTCCCCTGTTTCGCGCACGATCGAACAGAACAGCTTGCTTCCAAAGACCGTAAGAATCACTCGCGAGTGCGGTTCACCGAGTACTTTGCCACGATATGCGAAGAATCTCGGCGCCGCAATGGGTCTATCTCCTGCGCTCGTCCCTTCCCAGAATTGAGTGCTTTGATCAATTGGCGAATGTGCGGGTTTGAGATCGAGCGTTAGAACGGAGCTCTCTGAATTCTTTGAATCGCCAAGGTTGCCTGGGAAATCCGTTAGCTCCAACTGTCCACCAACACGAAGCGCTTCATTCAACGCAATACTATCGACAAAAAAATAACTGGATTCGATAGCAGGGCCGCCTTGAGGCGGTTCCGATGCAATCAGGAATTCGCGTGCAGAAACAATGCGAGTTGCCCCGATGCCGCTTTCGGCTGTGAATACACAACTCGCCGCGAATAAGGCAAAAAATGCGACATTCCTCGTTACTCGTAGCATTGTCTTCAATATTAGTAGCATTATATTTCGATCCGGTTCTTTTTCACTTAAAAAACCAGGTCAAATATAATACATTCTGTCCTATGCAGCATGGGGAGCAACCCTGCCAACACTGCTGTTACCCCAACACAATGAAGAAAGTCTATATCGAGACATACGGTTGTCAGATGAATGTGGCCGATACGGAAGTAGTCCTTTCCGTGCTGCACAAGTCGGGCTATCAACCGACAACCGAACTCGAGGGTGCCGATCTCGCCTTCATGAATACGTGCGCCATTCGGGAAAATGCTGAAGAAAAAATCTGGAATCGGCTCGGTCACTGGAAAAATCTAAAAAAACGCAATCCCGATGTAGTGATCGGCGTCCTCGGCTGCATGGCTGAACATTTGCGTAAGGATTTGCTGAAGGATTCCGGCACCATCGTCGATCTTGTCGTCGGCCCCGACGAATACCGCAAGTTGCCCAATCTCATTGATTCGATTGCCGGCGAAAGTGAAACGAGCATCGCAGTAAAACTTTCGCGCACCGAGACCTACGAAGATATTCTCCCATTCCGCAGCGAAGGTATCAGCGCATTTATCTCGGTCATGCGCGGGTGTGATAAATTTTGCACGTTTTGCGTCGTGCCGTTTACTCGCGGACGCGAGCGTTCGCGAAGTTTGGAATCGATTGTCGATGAATGCAAGGAATTGGAACAGCAGGGTTTTCGAGAGATAACGCTGCTGGGGCAGAATGTTAATTCGTACGATGATGAAGGGCGCGACTTCTCCGATCTCCTCGCAGCTTGCGCGCGTGCGGTGCCGAACGTTCGGATTCGATATACGACCAGCCATCCACAGGATTTCGACCAAAAGCTTGTCGATACCATGGCCGAGCACGATAACATCTGCAAGTATATTCACTTGCCGATCCAATCCGGCTCCGATCGGATCCTCAAGCTGATGAATCGGACCTACACGCGTGAGCACTATATGTCGATCGTCGAGATGATCCGCCGAGCCATGCCGGAAGCCGCCCTCTCGACCGATATCATCGTCGGCTTCTGCACGGAAACACTCGAAGACCACGAGATGACAAAGCAGGTAATGCGCGAAGTCCAATACGAAGGCGCGTATACGTTCAACTACTCGCCGCGTCCGAATACGCGGGCGTGGAACACGCTTGCAGACGATGTCCCGGACGAAGAAAAGACGCGTCGCCTACAAGAGATTATCGCAATCCAAAACGAATCTGCCACGAAGAGAAATCTCGCCGAAATTGGCCGAGAGCATACCGTCCTCATCGAAGGCCGCTCGAAAAAGAACGCCGACGAATGGAAAGGCCGCACCGATACGAACAAGATGGTCATCTTCCCGCGTGCGGATGCGGAAGTCGGCGAATACCGCAACGTCCGCATCACTCGCTCGAACAGCGCGACGCTGCTTGGGGAGTTGATTGATAGTAGTGTGGACCATGCTTCAGCCTGGTCCAGAAAAAATATGGACCAAGCTAAAGCATGGCCCACACCGATTTACGATCTCACCCCGCTCGTGATCGCCACGGTAAATTCGGAAGAACATGCCGGCATTCAGAAGCCGGCAGTGATGGAGTTGCCGGTGCTGAGTTAACACCAGAATGTTTTTGGTGTGGACCATGCTTTAGCTTGGTCCGGGAAAAACATGGACCAAGCTAAAGCATGGCCCACACCTACAGTGTAAATTAGCACTCGAATTTTTGAATAGTAGCTGTATCGAATTGGCCGTTCGGGTGTTATTCGAATAAGGGCAACGAGTTGTTATGGCCCGTTATACCCAAAACTAACGCTTATTATGAAACGACTGATCGCCGCACTCACATCGTCGATGCTGCTGCTCACGTTCGTCGCGTCCACGGCACTTGCACAGCATTGGGAGGAAATAACAACGTCGTTACCGTACGGTCCCCATCTCGTACCTTATTTTCTCAATTCCAAAATTGGGTTTACATATTCGACCGGCATTTCGGAGGCATCATTCGTTCAATTCGAGAATTATTCGACTCCATACTTATCCCGTACAACCGATGGAGGAGCAACGTGGTCTTCACTCACATTTTTCGACACCATGGGCTATATTATCACTCAATTGTGCTTTGTAAGCGCTCAGCATGGTTACGCCTCAACATACAGCATACTGGAAAACTTTGTGGGACAATACGGTGGTGGTATTTTCGAGACCTTCGACCAAGGAGATCATTGGAAGCTTATCTCGAAAAACGGTAATTATTTAGGTGTCTATGCAGTAGGTTCAACGGTATTTGCGGCCAAATATCTTGGTGATTTATACACTTCTAATAGTATCGGCGCTGGTCCGATTCTTTTTTCACGTGATGATGGAATCACATGGAATTCGATTACGAATGTTTCTGGTCTCTCGCTCGATGCCAGCCCACAGTTTCAATTTATTTATGGCAATCGTGACAGCTTAGTAGCAACCGTGTATTACCATCCCGTCGGATACGCGTCGAACGGCAACCGCAAATATGACACCTACCTGGTCTTCTCGACCGATCAGGGACAATCGTGGCAATCTCGGGCGTTCGATCAGGCAACAGACTGGGGAATGACCTCACTGCATATTTCTCCCCATTCCTGCGATATTATTCGTGAGTCCGTTAATTTTCAGGATCAGACAGCGGATAAATATTTATTTTTAAAATCTTCGCCGGACTATAGAACGTGGAGTCCTTCCATTCATGATGAGACCGGAGCATGGATCGCTGGAAATAATTGCGCGCTGTATCTTTCGAATGCAGGATTTGACATTGTCGGCGTACCACTGTATTGGTCTACCGATGGCGCAGCCACATGGCAAGGTCTTCCAGGCGGATCGTTCAATCAACCCAATTGCAAGGAAATTGACGATGAAGATTGGCAGAATATTTCTGTTGTCGGACACGGAGCAATTGTATATACCGCCGACATGAATGGTAATTTATGGAAGACAACGGACGGGGGCGATGGCACGCTTAGCGAGAGCACACTGGCGCCGCAGATAGCTATCGCGCACGCACCCTTCGCAAGCGCCAATGACACGCTCGATGTTAATTTATGCAGCCCATCGTCGCTAGTCATATCATACCAGAATATCGGCTGCTCGTATGCTTCGTTTGAGTCGATCTCTATCGATGGGTTGGATTCGAACGAATACACAGAGACATCCACGCACCATCGCTCCTGCGAATGGACACCGGACACAACTTTTATTACGCTCTATCCGAAGACCGCTGGCATTCGCAATATCACCGTCCATCCTCATTTCGTCGATGACGAATATAATGAGATCGACTCGACGGTCCCGGTCACGCTGAACGTGAAATCCGGCAACGGCGCAAGTGTTGGATTAAATATCTATCTAAAGCCAGCGCCGATTCTTGTCGCTTCCGGCGACACGATTGAAATCCCAATTTACTTGAACGGCACCGACCCCGAAATCTCGCTTAGTGGCACAACGACGGCCCAATTTGCGCTCACATACGATCCCATTACTACTCTGCCGCTCGACTTCACGACCATTTTACCGGGCGTGATCGAGACCGGTCCCATTTCGATTGCTAACGGATTGGTCAGCATTGATCTACAATCGGCAAGCGGGCTTACTTTGTCCGGCGAGACGATAATTGGCACGCTCCGCTGCGTTATTTATCTGAGTAATACGCTTCGAACATCCATCTCGCTCGCAAGCGCGAGCATTGCATCCAACGATCCGCGCTGCCTCGCGCTTTCGACCACAGCAGACGCTGCAACAATAGACATTACCGGCTGCGGAGATTCCACATTGCTCCATTATATGAAGAATGGAACGATGTCGTACTCCATTGAACGCATTTCACCCAATCCGGCATCGAACACAATAAATATCATGCTGCACAATGAATCTCGCGTTCCGCTTCATTATGAATTGACCGATGCGCTCGGCGTGCCGCGAGCGAGCGGGAGTGACGTTACCATCTCATTCCAGATCGATATTCGGACGCTGCCGGAAGGAGTCTATTATCTTCGAATTATGGATCCGCGGGCTGGAAGAGGCAGCCCCATAACACGCGCAGTGGCAGTCGAGCGATAAGTGTAGCGCCCAACTTTAGTTGGGCGAATAATCTTAAAACCGGCCCGACTAAAAAAATTAAACTCTCCCAACTAAAGTTGGGCGCTACACACGATCTCGACCATGTGCAGACCCCGCCATTCCGTTCAACTTCTCATCCTGCCCGGCCTGGGCGGAGATCATCGGATGTCTTATCCGCAGCTTGCGCTGCCGTACGATATTATTACGCCCGATTATTTTCCCATCGAGCCGAATGAATCTATACACGATTACTCCAAACGATTTTGCGAATATCTTCTTTCCACGCACGCGATCGACCTCGATCGCCCGCTCGTTATCGCCGGATATTCGTTCGGTTCGGCGGTCGCGCAGGAATTATCGAATATCGTTGCGTGCAAAGCGATTATTTTGATTGGCGGCCTTCGCAGCAATCGCGAGCTTAGCCCGATCGTCCGGTGGTGCGGCCGGTGGATCGCACCGCGAGTCCCGCTAATTGTTTATCGACTCGCCGGATTGTTTCTTCCACTGGCAATGCGTCGTATCTCGGAAATTTCGAGAGAGGATCTCGATCTCTGTCAGCAGATGTATTTAAACTTTCCTGAAGGGATGTTTCGTCGCGGGTTTGCCCTGCTCGTGAAATGGGAAGGGTGCCCGGTGCATGTGCCGATGCTCCGCATTCGAGGCATATACGACCACATTGTGAGCAAGGTGCCGAAGCAGGAGGATATTCCTGTGGTCTCTATCGAGGATGCGAAGCACTTGGTAAATTTATCGAAACCGAAAATCGTGAATGGGGCGATCGAGCAATTCATTCAGTCTTTGTTTTAACAATGTTTTTAACGACCTCATCAATATATGAAGTCTCATTCACGCAAGCTTGATCTGACAAGCAAAAGTTGACTCTTGTAAAATGAACCCCTTGATATTGAAGGCTGGACAACCCTTTTCCACAGGATTAGGCGCGAAAATAAAGGGCAAAATCAGCTTCACCCAACACTGTCTAATAAAATGTCGGTAAATCGGTGGAGAATCTTATACTAATGAGCACCCTTGTGCACAATGTATGGTGAATTAGTGGATAGCTAACAAAAGTCCGTGAATTGAACGATTTTAAGGCAATTTAATCGAAGAGTTCCAAGCGGCAAATTTTAAGTCGAATTTGCGCGCG
>DASZLH010000214.1:0-4274 GCA_035552495.1 Kapaibacterium sp. (SeqCode)
TCGAACCTGTGACCTCTCGCATGTGAAGCGAACGCTCTAACCAGCTGAGCTAAATGCCCTGTTTATCCGTTGAGTCGTTCTAACCTGAGGCGAACGGCGGAGGTTCCGAATTCTACGTGTTCAATTTTATAGCCGACGTTCCATTGGTATGTATTTTTGGTGGCTTTTAAATCAGCTCTTTAATACTTAGCGATTAACACGTTTGTACTTTTAGCACCCCTATGAAAGGCACACCGCTTACCGAAGAAATTTACGAATATATCGTATCGAATTTCGCATTCGAGGAACGGACGCTGCAGCGATCCATGAGCGAACGAGCCGAAGCCGCCGGAATTCCAATGATCATGATCGGCGAGGACCAGGCGAAATTCGTCGCGTTCTTTCTGCGGGCTATCAAGGCGCGCCGCGTGCTCGATGTTGGGACGCTCTTCGGCTATAGCGCCGCGATCATGGCCCGCGCCATCGGCGAAAAGGGTGAGGTGATTAGCCTCGAGTTCAACCCAGCACATGCGGCTGTTGCAAAAGAAAATCTTGCTCATTTCGGTATCGAGCACGTAACGATCACTGTCGGTGCAGCGCTCGATTCGATGAAAAAGTTGCCTATGAGTTCGTTCGATTTTATTCTTATCGATGCCGATAAACCGAACTACACGAACTACCTTCGGGAGTCGCTGCGGCTCATCCGTCCGGGTGGCGTAATCGCGGGCGATAATGCCATTGCATGGGGCAGGATTGCCGACGAAACTATCACCTATACCGATCCTGATTACAGCAGCGTTACGTCCATCCAGGCATTCAATAAAGCGGTCGCCGCAGAAGGCTCGATGTTCTCGATCATCCTCCCGATCGGCGATGGCATGGCGATGGGAGTCGTCGAAAAATAATGACGAATGACGAATGACGAATGACGAATGAAATCGCAATGTCTTGCCGTAAAAAAAATGATCTAATTTGTCATTCGTTATTTGTCAATCTTAATTAACAAAGTGTAACTTTCGGTTGCGTGCGCTGTTCTTATACATCGAGTTTGGCTTCTCGTCGCATCACGTATTCTAGTTTTTCAACCTATGATCCAATTTAAATTATTGTGCCGGGCTATTGCTGTTGTTCTTTTATTAACAGCGGGTGCATGGCCAGCCGCCGCGCAAATTTCGAAATCAGTGGGACTGCTGAAAGGAGAGATTACTTCCGATAATGGCGAGCATCTTTCGGGCATCCCGGTAAAAATTTTGAAAGGAACGGAGAATGTCAATTCGACGAGATCGAACTCCGATGGAAAATTTACCGCTATCCTGCAGCCGAACGCGACGTACCGTATTGCGATCGCTTCGAACGAATACGGCTATCATGAGGATACGATCGTCGTGCCCGCGCTTTCGGAGTATCAGGAATACCCGTTGCATGTCGTACTGACAGCAATGCGCGATGGAGAACGCCCTGCGCTCAATAGCCCGGTCTTTCTGCCTAAATCTTCACTCATCGAAGCTGCGGCCACAGCCGATCTCGAAAAAGTGGCTGACCTCATGCGGCATAATAGCAGGATTTCGCTGGCGGTCACGGTCTACCCCGACGCACTGGTGAAAAGCAAGAAAGACGCCGCGCAGCAGCGGCTCGTGAACGCTCGCGCCGCAGCGATGCGCTCGTTCTTTCTCGGAAAAAGTATCGCTCCAAATCGAATCAATGTCACGACCGGAACCACCGTCCCGCCCGGACGATTTGCCACGAATATAACCGAAACTTCTTCGAAGAAAAAGAAAAAGCAACCAACGAAAACGGTGCTCGTGCCGCAATACGTCGAGATTGTCACGCACGTGGCATCGTAGCCTTTCAATTTTTCTTTTCTATAATCCCTTCCTTTTAGGATGGGATTTTTTGTTTATAATGAAAATTCTAAGGTTTGGAACTACTCTATTCTTCTTTGTCGTTATAAGTGCTTATAGCAGCACCTAAATCATTAAAGCTATTAATTTGCCAGAGGAATATAGTTTATGAAAAAAAGAGTACTATTCATGAACGAACATTGTAAAAAGCTCGAAACTGCTCCGAAAATGAGGTTGAAAATGAATATGAAAAGAACAAACACACACGAAACGTGAACGGTCTTCCTACGCGGCTTCCTCCCATCGATGCAATAACCACCGAAGATTCCTGGCTTCGCTCCGCGCAGGATGGAAGATATTTATTGCTCCGTGGTGTCTGCTTCGGGCCATCGGCGAAGCTGCCACCGTATTTACCGTTTCGGCGCCGCGAAGATTGGAAGCTTTATGAGTCCTACATCGACTTGCTGCTCGCCTGTGGGTTCACGACGCTCCGCCTTCCATTTTTGTGGTCAGCCTTCGAGCCAGTCTGCAATCCCATCCATCCCAAATATAACGAAGAGTATCTCGCTGATTTCTTTTATTACGTCGATCTCTTTGCCAAGAAGGGATTTCTCATTTTCATCGACGTGCATCAGGACCTTGTCGGCACGGCATTCGGTGGCAGCGGAATGCCCGATTGGGTTCGATCGGAAGGGACCAAGAGCCGCGCGTTTATGAAAGGCACGCCGCTCTGGGGCCTCAATTATGTTTTCAATAAACATCTTCGCAAGACCTTCACCGAATTTTGGAGCAACGATCTGACGAACCCTGCGAACGATCCACCACTCACCCATTTTAAGGTACGCGACCGGTTTTTAGATACGATCGAACGCCTTGCGGAAATGTCCTCACGCAATCCGCGCGTGTTCGGCCTCGAGATTTTCAACGAGCCGCATCCCGCGACGATCGACGACCGGAAGTTCGAGGAAGAAGTGCTGCCTGCCTTTTATGGCGAAGCGCTTCGGCGCATTCGCAAGTATTCGCCACACCTCTTCGCGTTTGTTTCGCCGCAAAGCGATTGGAACGTCAATGTGCGAAGCAATCGGAATTACGATTCCTATCTAAAAACGATGGGCGACGATCCGCGCGTTGTCTTCGCCTATCATTATTACGATTCTGCGCTGACGGGACTCTACGGTCTCATCTTCAACGATGCGAAGCGCGATGAATATCTCGAAGCGCAGGAGCTCGGCTCGCGTCGCGCGAAAGAAAAGGGCATGGTCCCGTTCCTCACCGAGTTCGGTACGCGCCAAAGCTGGATGCGTTCGATCGTGCGGCGGCACATGGACTGGCAGTTCGAATCGGTCGAACATGCGCTGATAAACGCGACCTATTGGAACGTCAATCTCTATAATACGGAAGAAGAGCGCGATGGCTTTATGCGCGAAGATTTTTCACTGCTCGGGCCGGAGCGAATTCCGCGCAATCTCGATGTCGTCACACGACCCTACGCAGTGGCTTCGAGCGCCGAGCCGGTCCACAGCCATTTTAATCTGCGCACGAAAGAGTTTGAACTGGTGCTGCGCTCTTCCAAAAGTCCTCTGGGAGGAATGAGCGAAGGGATTTCAACGCAAATTTATATTCCGGCTACGAAACTTCATCCGCTGCAGCCGGTGCATTACCCAGGTGGTTTCGATATTCAATATAATGGCAAACTGAATTACCAATTCGACCGCAACCAGCTCGATCTCACGCTCGACCCCGCCATCGAACTGCACGATATTGTGATCCGGCCGAAAGAGTAAGATCGATGGGCTAGTCTGCTTTTTCGAGGTGCGATTTTAATAAGTCAGATGGATGGACTTTGAGGGCTTTGGCAATTTTTTCAATATTATTCACACCTATACTTACTTTCCCTAATTCAACTTTTGAGATGTAATTATCGTGCATATTGCACTTCGCGGCTAATTCTTCTTGAGTATAGCCGAGTTTAATACGATAATACCTAATATTTTTAGCGAGAATCATTCGGAGGGCCACATGTCAAAGTTATGACATTCCTCCCAATGAACACTCGCCAGATTTGGCGAATATCCGAAATTTTTGTATTATATTTGTCCCAAAATTACAGGTCACAAATTTTGCCCTGTAACAAAATGCTCCAAGTGAGCTTGTTATTTAAAAACTAAGGAGGTTCGTTATGAGAATTCAAACGAGGTTTTTCATTTTCGTCCTGATGTGTGGAAGTACAGCGGCGATGGCGCAGCCGACGAATACCGTTCCGTTGCCGAATAATCCGCCCGTGGGCATTGGCACGCAACTTAGTGGAGGAACACTCAATGCTCTTCATATTCACTACGATCCGAGTAAGACTACGCTGCCAGCTATCCTTCGCCTTTCTGAAGGCGATTCCACGGGTAGCAGTGCATTCGGTGTGCTCGGTCTGATGCCTGCGCCACCAGCCACGACGACCTT
>DASZLH010000215.1:0-7895 GCA_035552495.1 Kapaibacterium sp. (SeqCode)
TATCCTGATCGAATCCGGCAATTATGAATAAAAAATTAATAAACAGCGAATTCGAAGCAATTTGGATAGCGATTATGAATATGAAAAGAACAAACACACAGAGCGTTTAAAGTTTAGAGAGGAAGACGCCCCTTCATGAACAACTTCCCAACACCAACATCAAGTTCTTTCGGCATTTCAGTTCATAAACTACGTCGGGTGGACTTCCTTCTTAATGCGGTCCCAGATGGCATCGAGTTCTTCGAGAGAAAAGGACTGCATGGGTCTATTGGTAGCTTCGACTTCGGCTTCGACCCGGCGGAAGCGTCGCTCGAATTTCTGGGTGGCGGCACGCAGGGCCTGCTCGGGATCGAGTCCTTCGTGGCGGGCCAGATTGACAAGCGAAAACAGCAGATCGCCGAATTCTTCCTCTTTGCGATGCTCGATCTTACCAAGCTCCGCTTCGAACTCCTCGATCTCTTCGCGTACTTTTTTCCAGACACTTTTAGAATCGGTCCAGTCGAAGCCGACTTTGGATGCACGCTCCTGGATACGTCCGGCCCGTTGCAAGGCCGGAAGCGACGCCGGCACTCCGTCCAGGACGCTGTTTCTGCCTTTTTCACGCCGTTTTAGCTGTTCCCAGTTGCGGCTGACGTGCTCGGCGTCCTCGACCTTCACATCGCCAAATACGTGTGGATGTCGATAAATGAGCTTTTCGGACTCGGTCTGGATGACCTCCTGAAAGGTGAAATGGCCCTCTTCGCGTGCTAACTCGGAATGGAATAGGATATGTAATAAGAGATCACCGAGTTCTTTTTTTAGTTCAGTGTAGTCTCCTGTATCTACTGCATGGTCGATGGCTTCTACGGTTTCGTAGGCCTCTTCGATGAGCATAGGGCGGAGGGATTCGTGGGTCTGCTGGCGGTCCCACGGGCATTCGGTGCGGAGTCGCCGGAGAATCTGAATGAAGCCAGCGAGTGCTTCCAGCATTTCGGAGTCCTGGGGCTGGGTAATCGTAGGATCGGTCATTTATAGTGGAACAGCCTGAGGGACGAAGGAGTGTCAAAAGAAGAACAAGGTATAAAATAGACAGCTACAACAAGTGTAAATACGGCAGCTCGAAGCAGCTTCGACTTTAGTGGGAAAGCGAGCTTCAGCTTTAACAGTCACAAACGAAACAAGAAGGTTATTCCATGGCAACCCCAGAAACATCGGCGACGATGCCCTCCACAGTACGGCCCGCGAAAGCGGCCCCGAAACCGCCGGTCACCCGCAAGACGAAGAAACCGAGCGTAGCTCCGGTCGTTATTTTGTCGGTAGTCGGCGCGATCGGTATCCATATACTATTTTGCCTCATGCTTGCGAACCTGGCCGATAGTGTCCGGTGGCATCCGTTCGGCATCGATTCGGACGTCCGCTTCGGTGAAGCGCAGTTTTTCGTCAATCCGGTCCTGAGCTTTCTGCCATTCGATATTCTCTTCGGATTCGCGATCGCGACGGTCATCGGATTCGTCATCCGTCTTCCGTTCTTCCGGGACCGCGTGCATCACACGGTGCTCGATATCAAGAAGCGGCTGATGCTGCAGCTTTCCGCTTCGACGGAAGAAGTCGAGTCGATCCTTCGCAACGATCCGGAGAACAACGCTCGCTTGCTGGCCCGTCGCGATGATATCAATCTCGATAGCGTCCAGGCCGAAATCAATGCGATCAACTCCGCGCAAGCGTACCTCGCCGGTAAAGGATCGTGGACGTCCGGCATGAATACTTACATGCGGTTCCACTTTACCGAGGAATACTCGAACCGCGTTACGGGCCTTGCGTACGGCGGCGCGGCATTCCTGATCTTCGTTGTCGGTATCCGCGGACTCAAATTCATTCCGGCCACCAAGCCGTCGTTCATTCTCTTCGCGCTCGGTATCGAGTTCTCGATGCTTGTGCTGCTCGCGACGACCATGATCTTTACGGAAGAAGAAGAGCGCACCGATCGTATCCTGAAACAGATGGTCGATGCCGTTAAAGGCGGGCGCAAGCACAACGCACTGCCCGAGCCCGAGCCAGAGCCGCAGCTCCAGCTTACCCGTGGCGACTACGAGCGTATCGTCCGCGAACAAATGGACAAAAAGATCCTCGAAGTCATGTCCGACAAGGACGACGACGCTCTCCGCCGTATCGCGCTGGACCTCGTCACGAAGGGCTAAGCATTACCCCAAGTCTAAGCCTCAAGGCTAAGCACTCCGCAGGACTACACCTGCTTTAGGTCGAGTCTTTAGTTAGGCCGGAAGTTCATCACGAACTTCCGGCTTTTTGTCCGAAAAGCTTCCCAATAAAACGAAAACATTCTGTTTACTATGTTTTCATAATCCTTAGATTTTAGGCACTCATGGAATTATTTCGGGCAAACGGGGATTTGTGATTTCCGTCTCGTTCGGGCGCTTGTTCAAAAGCTCCGGGGACCCTGCATTTAACCAACGAAAGGCGTTCTTTCCAAAGGACCATCGCATCGGCAACGATCGTCGTTACGATGCCACGGCCGGCGCCCAATTTATCATCCATTTGTTTCAGAAGGATTTTTTATCATGAAGACACTCGCTTCCAGTCGGCGCTTTACGCTTGCCGCCGCCCTGACCGCCATCCTGACGCTCGCCGCCTTTACCGGCACGGCCAGCGCCCAGAAAATTGCGGCCGTCGATATTAAGGCCGTACTAACGGCAATGCCAGAAGCACAGGCCGCCGACGCACGCATCCAGGCCACCAGCAAAATGTGGCAGGATTCGCTGCAGACCATGCGCACGCAGTATCAGGCCAAGCAGGATACCTACGCGAAACTTGGCGAGACAGCCAGCGCCGATTATAAAAAGAAAGAAGCGGAAGATCTTCAGAGCCTTGCAGATCAATTCACGAAGTTTCAGGAAGCGAAATTCGGCAAAGAGGGCGAACTCGCGCAAATGCAGACGCAGCTCCTCCAGCCTATCTACGATAAGCTTCGCAATGCTTTGCAGTCCTATGCCAAGAAGGAAAAGGTGGCGATAATCGTCGATAAAAGCGCGGCGGTCTTTGTCGATGACGCGGCAGACCTGACAGCGAAATTCCAGGAGTATCTTAAGTCCCAGGCGACGAATACGAAGTAAATTCACGCTAAAGTCAGGGAGTTTTTTCGGAACGCGGCTGCTTTATATAAGGCGGTCGCGTTCCGCGTTTTTGTATCACAGACTTCCTCCGGCTATGGTTAAGATTTTTAAAATAAAACGGTCATCTTTCCAGCGAGTCCTGCCACTGCTCGCACTCTTCATTTTCTGTTCGCTTAATGATTCGATTACGGTTCAGGCGCAGCAGACTCGTATCGCCTATATCGATGCTTCCAAGCTCCTGAAACGAATGCCCGAAGCGACTGACGCACAGCTCCGCCTCGATCAGCTCTCGGCAACATGGGCGAAGGAAGCTAACGATATGCAATCGGAGATCACCCGCAAGCAAGCCGAGTACGACCGGCGAAAACTCATCATGACGGATGCGGAGCGTTCTGCTTCCGAAGTCGATCTGCAAAATCTTCGTAAAAAACTCGACGATTATCGTCACCAGAAATTCGATGAAAATACCGGTGAGCTGTGGACGCAATATGCTCAATTGATGAAGCCAGCTTACGACCGGCTTGAAAATGCGATCAAGGATGTGGCACTCGATGCCAAGTTCGACTATGTGCTGGACCGTAGTGCTAAAGATGTCACGTTGCTCTATACGAATTCGAAATTCGATCTGACAATTCCGGTCGCTCGTAAGCTCGGGATCGAATCCGAAATCCTGACAACACCGCTTGTCAACAATGGGCCCAAGTCAGGGATGAAACCCAATCAGGTTGGAATGCCGGGGGCCAATCCGGGAGCACCGGGTGCGAACCCAGGAATGCCGGGAGCAAACCCTGGAGCACCAGGGAATAACCCGCTTCCAAATCCAGGCGGTCAGGGTCTAACACCGAATAATGGCACGAGTACTCAACCCGGTTCGCCGGGCTATAACTCGGGCGGGTATAATCCGGATCAGATCCCGCCAGTTGTTACGAAAAAACCATGACGTAGATTAAGAGTAAAGAGTTAAAAATAAGAATTAGAAAATTGAAATTTAATTCTTAACTCCTGATTCTTAATTTCAAGAATATGCAACTTAAGGAATTAGCAGAAAAAATTGGAGCGGTCGCTGTGGAATTTGCACGTGGTGACGAAGACATTACGTGCGCAACGGCCATCGAAGATGGAACGCCGGGGGCGATCACATTTATCGGTAATCCCCATTACGAGCGGTTCCTCACGGTGACCCGCGCGACGGCTGTTATTGTCAGCGAATATCTTACTATCCCATATCCGAAGGGAGAAGGTCCGGCCGTGATCCGGGTGAAAAATCCGTATGAAGGGTTTGCGCGTGCGCTCGAAATTTTCAGCCCCAAAAAAGAGTCGCTCCCTAAAGGGATTCACCCGACAGCTGTAGTCGATGTATCTGCGATAGTTTCCGCGGAAGCCCATATTGGAAGTCACGTCTTTATCGGACGAAATGTTCGGATCGCTGCACATACGAACATTATGCACGGAGTATATATTGGGCACGATACCGCAGTCGGCTCAAATTGCGATATTCATCCTAATACAGTAATCTATGACCGAACACAAATCGGCAATCGTGTTGTCATCGCCGCCGGAAGTGTGATCGGTTCGGATGGATTCGGGTACGTCCCGATGGGTGATGGCTCTTATCAAAAAATACCGCAGATCGGAATCGTCGTTATCGAAGATGATGTCGAGATCGGCGCGAATACAACGATCGACCGAGCAACCGTATCGGAAACCCGGCTGCGCAAAGGCGTCAAGCTCGATAACTTAATTCAGATAGCGCATAACGTCGAGGTCGGTGAAAATACCGTGATGGCCGCTCAGGCAGGTATTGCCGGTTCGACAAAAATTGGACGCTCGAATATCATTGCCGGACAGGCTGGCATTACCGGGCATATTCACACAACCGACCATGTCATCGTTGGCGCACAATCCGGGCTTTCGAAAAATATTACCAAAGCTGGCACCTACTTTGGTTCTCCTGCACAAGGCTATCGCGAAGCATTGAAGACGGAAGGTGCGGTACGCTCGCTGCCTGAACTCATCGAGCGAGTAAAAAAATTGGAAGAACAATTACGAGTAATGAGCAATGAGTAACGAGTTGATGAGCGATTCACTCGTCACTCAATATACTTATCTTATTCATCACCTATTCACTCTCTTCTCGGAGTCCTGAATTTGCGAAAAGATCAGAGTTTGGAAAATCAGATGACAGATACTACTTATAAAACGCTTCAACTTTCGATCTCCGGCCACGTTGCGGAAATAACTATCGATCGTCCCGATAAGCTGAACGCACTCAGCGCGCAAGTGCTGGAAGATTTACGGCACCTCGTCACTGAACTCCGCGAACACGAAGACGTACGCACCGTGATCTTGACCGGTTCTGGCGAGAAGGCATTCGCAGCTGGCGCGGACATTGGCGAACTGGCACGGTTGAACGATTGGGAAGAAGGAATGTCATTTGCCCAAAGCGGCCAGGCAGTCTTTAGTTTGATCGAAACATCGCCAAAACCATTTATCGCAGCGGTTAATGGGTTCGCACTGGGCGGCGGATGCGAACTGGCGCTTGCATGCCACATTCGCATTTGTTCGGAGAACGCAAAGTTTGGCCAGCCGGAAGTTACCCTCGGTATTATTCCGGGTTATGGTGGCACACAACGCCTGACTCGGGCCATGGGCCGGACTTACGCGGCCGATCTTATTCTCACAGGCCGTACAATCGATGCCAAAGAAGCCTACGCACACGAATTGGTCTCACGAGTAGTGCCACTCACCGAATTAATGACGACTGCGCGTCAAATCGCTGAGACGATCGCTCAAAAAGCGCCGCTCGCCATACGCTCTGCGATCGAAGCGATCTTTTTAGGAGCGGAAGAGACCATCGAAGAAGGACTCGACCGCGAAGCAAGCCTCTTCGGACGATTGACAACGAGTGCCGATTTTAAAGAAGGCACGTCCGCATTCCTCGAAAAGAGAGCAGCGAAATTTCGGGGGGAATAAATTCTTTTTTATAAAATCTTCTAAATCTAAATCACCGAATGGAGACTGGCGAACTCGCCTATTACCTTGCCCTCCACTTTTCGAGCGGCATTGGGTCGCGCCGATTGCTTGCGCTCTATCAATATTTCGGCAGTGCGGAACGGGCATTTCGTGCCAGCCCGCGAGATTTGCTGAATGTTCCCGGCATTGGTAAAGGCACAACCGATGCGCTCGTCCTCGACCGAGAGTCGGCATTTGAAGCAGCACGCGAACAAGTCGCACATCTTAATGACAATCTTACCATCATTACATTTTATGATGAAGGTTATCCAGCATCGTTAAAGACTACCTATTCTCCTCCTCCGCTTCTGTATGTTCGTGGCAATGCAGAAATACTACGTGAAGAAAAAATGGTCGCGATCGTTGGCTCACGCAAAACCACCGATTACGGACGACGCGCAGCGAAAGAATTTGCCGAGGGTTTTGCGAAAGAGAATGTAACGATCGTAAGCGGGTTTGCCAAGGGGATCGATACCGCAGCGCATCATGCCGTTTTCGAAGCAGGCGGTAAAACGATCGCCGTGCTCGGCTCGGGCGTCGATGTTATTTATCCCGCTACGAACAAACAACTCGCGGATGCACTCATCGAAAGCGGCCGTGGAATTATCGTTTCGGAATTACCGCTCGGGACGAACCCCGAAGCGAGAAATTTCCCGTGGCGCAACCGGATTGTAAGCGGCCTTTCCAAGGCAACGATCGTAGTCGAAAGCGAAGTAGAGGGTGGCTCGATGATTACTGCGTCGCTGGCGCTCGATGAAAGCCGCGATGTGTTCGCCGTACCGGGAGATATTTATCGTCCATCGAGCAGCGGGCCGAATCATTTGATTCGCGAAAGCCGCGCGAAGCTTGCCGTGAATGCCGACCAGGTAATGTCCGAACTGGGTTGGATCGATCGTGAAGGCATCAATAAACGTCCTCTGCCAATTTCTCGCACCGGACTCTCTCTATTCGAGAATAAAATCGTCGATGTGCTGGAAGATGCTGGCGGCCCACTGCAAGTCGATCTCCTTGCCGAGCGCGCGGGTTTGGATGTCCAGGATATTCTCGTCCAGCTTCTGACACTCGAGTTTAAGAGTGTGGTCCGGCAGATGGCAGGTAAGCAGTTTATGCTGGTGTGATAAACTTTACTTTGCGACCGATAGCAGTCCACCGAGCCGCCTGCCATAGACGAAGAGTGACCCTACCATGAGCGCAATGGCGAGCCATTCCATTCCTGTGATTATATTGCCGGGAACGCCGGTCATAATCAGAAACAACGTCAGCGAAATAATCAGGACAGCAGCTTTGCCAGGATAATTCGAGGGTAGTACAACTCCGAGCTTCCGTTTTGCCCATATCCCGCCCGCGAGAATAATCAGATCGCGCACAATGATAGCTACAAGAAACCAGATCGGGATTAGCCCATAGGCTGCCATTGCGATGACAACTAATCCGACGAAAATTTTATCGGCCAAGGGGTCAATAATTTTTCCGAGTTCGCTGACCGTATTGGTGCGCCGGGCGACGAGGCCATCGAGTAAGTCCGAAAGAAACGCGACGACAAAAATAGAAGCCACGAGAATGTAGAGATGCGCGATGAGCGCGAAGATCGCAGGAAGCACCATGAATGCCCGCATTAAGCTGATAAGGTTCGACGGCGTAACGATCGAATCTTTGGCACGATACTGTACAAGCACCGCCGACGACGCGGAGTCCTGCACGGATGTGCGGTCATCCATGATGGCTGTCTCGCTCATAATGCTTCGACCGCAGCTTCTTGTGCACCACTGGAAATCC
>DASZLH010000216.1:0-2438 GCA_035552495.1 Kapaibacterium sp. (SeqCode)
CTATGTTAATTTTACAAGTGCGAAAATTTTTACTGCAGATTCCTTTGCGGTTTACCAAAGGCTTGGCCCCATCTTTCGAATTTCTCAGGATGTCGCAACGATCGACACAACGCCATGGATTTTTAATCCATATTATACCGATACAGGGGGAGCTCAAATTATCAGTCAACTTCAATGGTTAGGCAATGAAGGTGAAATTGTTGGTTTTGGCTCCCATCGGTACCCCAATCAAAATAATTCGGCTGCAAATGCGCTTCTTGTGCGATCGACCGATGGGGGAATGAGCTGGTCGAAAATTCTCGATAGGAATACTAAACTGTGGACTCCAATTTCTTTTGATGCTCATGACGATGGAACAGCTATCATAGGAGGCGGTCAAGGAAGTGAGTGGGTCGTATGGTCGTTAAATTGGAGAACGGGGCCGTGGTATGAAGATACTATTAACTTGCCGATACAGTTTGAGGAAATCCCGGTCGTTACACTCCTTGATAATCGTCATGCTCTTTTGTTAGTCGATAACGGTGGAATATTGTCCACCCCATTTGCGGGTTACATTGTGCGTGTTACACTTAATTCGCAAGATCGCGTGGAAGGAAATGGGCATGATGTTTACCATGTAGATATTTATCCTAATCCAACATCAGGAGAAGTCAATATTTCAACATCGGTTAATTCTGGCAGCGTCCTTCTGTTTGATGTTTTAGGCCGTCAAATGATTTCAGTTTCGCTGTCAAATGGTGCAGCGAAACTGAATGTCTCCAGTCTTCCCCATGGTATGTACAATGTTATGATAGATCATGTTGGGCAGAGGATCCCTGCTGGAAAAATTATTGTACAATAGCCACTTAGTCTATACTCTTATTGAGGGAGTATTTTAAACTGCCTCTGTATTTGCATCCGGCTTCGCCGATTGCGGCGTTGCCAGTTGCTGCTGATGGAGCGCGGCGCTGCCAAGCAGCCCGCCTATACCCATCGACTCGATCGCCGAACTCGGGATCAGCATGAGCGCGCCCTTCTCTTTGAGGCCATCGTAGAGCATGTTCATGGCCCGCAAGTGCAGCGCCGTGGGGTCGCCATGATAGGATATGGCGGCTTCGGCAAATAGTTTTGCGATCTCGACTTCGGCTTCGCCCAAAATAATACGCGCCTGCTTTTCACGCGAGGCTTGCGCCTGCCGCGACATCGCGTCCTGCAAGGCCGTCGGAATAATCACATCGCGCATCTCGACCGATTGCACCGTCACGCCCCACGGGTTCGAACGTTCGTCGATTAGCTTTTGTAATTCGGATTCGATTTTCTCGCGTCCGATGAGTAAGTCCGAAAGCGAGGTGCGTCCGATGATGTCGCGCAATGCTGTCTGTGCCGCCCAGCTCACGGCCGACTGATAGTCCTGCACTTCGAGCGCCGCTTTTTCAGGATTGAAGACCATCCAAAAGAGTACGGCATCGACGTTGACTGGCACCGTATCGCTCGTCAGCGTTTCTTCGGCTGCGAAGCTTGTGGTGATCGTCCGCTGATCGATCCAGTTCGTGACCGTATCGACAAACGGGACGATCCAGAAGAGTCCCGGCCCGCGCATTCCAACAAATCGTCCGAAGCGGAGTACGAAGCCCTTCTCCCATTGCCGCGCGATTTTTGGGGACTGCGCCAGAATGAATCCGACGAGAAGCCCAATCACGAGAGGCCCCGGATGATTCGTAGCGGCGGTTAGTATGAAACCGAGACCAGCCGGAACGAGGAAAAGAATTAGCGAGAGAATATTCCAGTGCGGATCGTTGCTTTTTGGGCGTCCGGTTCGGTCCAGCAGGTCTGTGACATTGAAGTTCATAGTTATCTCCTTTGAATGGATTTGAAATATTCGATAAGCTCTTCGAGTGTGAATCCTTCGCGCTGTGCTTCCGATAGCGTCTTCGCGACGAATTCCTCCAACCGCTTGAGACGATCGCGCCGCGAAGGCGCAGGCTGGATTCGCACGATAAAAGTCCCGACGCCGCGCCGCGTTTCGAGCAAGCCATCGCGTTCGAGCGAAGCATAGACCTTCGCGACCGTGTTGGCATTGATGCTCAAATCGACCGCAAGCTGCCGAACGGTCGGCAACTGGTCGCCGAGTTTCAGGATACCCGCAACGACAGCCTGCCTAATAGCGCGCTCCAGTTGCGCGTAAATCGGCAATGGACTCTTCAGATCGACAGTGAGCGGCAGTTTCACGTTTCTATTGTACCATTGTTATAGTACAATGGTTCCAAGCAGGCTAAACGACGCCGAGAAAAAAATAAGGAAATAAATTACGAGTGAAAAACCGTGTGCAAGACCCTCGTAAGATCGGCAAACGAGCGGATAGAAAGCAAGCCGGGTTCGGGAATAGGGTCATCATAGCAGTTATACCAAATCGTTCGAATGTCGGCGGCGCGCGCTCCTAAAATATCGTTCTCCCAGGA
>DASZLH010000217.1:0-7090 GCA_035552495.1 Kapaibacterium sp. (SeqCode)
ATGCTTTAGCTTGTCCCTAACGTAGGACAAGCTAAAGCATGTCCCACACCTTTAAATTACTATCCTCTCCAGAATATATCCCTTCACAGCCCCCATCGCGATGCGGACTTGTTGCATCGAATCGCGTTCGCGGACGGTGACGGTTTGATCCTGTAACGTATCGGAATCGATCGTGACGCAGAACGGCGTGCCGATTTCGTCCTGCCGGCGATAGCGCCTGCCCACGGCGCCCGAATCATCGTAAAAGGACTTCATCGACTTACGCAGATCGCCTTCGAGTTGCTCGGCAAGCTCCGGCATACCGTCTTTATTGACGAGCGGAAGCACCGCAACTTTTACCGGAGCGAGCGAGGGATGCAGCCGAAGAATAATGCGCTGCTCGCCCGAGACGGTCTCTTCGTCATACCCATTGCAGAGAAACGCCATGAAGCCGCGCGACGCACCCGCGGCAGTTTCGATGACATACGGCGTGTATTTTTCTTTCGTTGTCTCGTCGTGGACCTGCAAATTCTTACCGGAAAATTCGGTGTGCCGCGTGAGATCGAAATCGGTGCGGTTGTGGATGCCCTCGATCTCGCCGAAGCCAAACGGAAATTCGAACTCGATGTCGCCGGCTGCTTTGGCGTAATGGGCGAGCTTCTCGTGCGGCTTGAATCGAAGTTTCTGTTCGGGCATCCCGAGCGAAGTCCACCAGTTCCATCGCGTTTCGCGCCACGATTCGAACAGCGTTTCATCGGTGCCTCGCTTGCAGAAATATTGCATCTCCATCTGCTCGAACTCGCGCGTCCGAAAGAGAAAATTCTTCGTATTGATCTCGTTACGGAAGGACTTACCGATCTGACAAATGCCAAACGGAATTTTCTGCCGCGAGGACTGCATCACATTCAGGAAATTCACGAAAATGCCCTGCGCCGTTTCGGGGCGCAAATACACGGCGTTCGCTTCATCTTTGATGGGACCGACGTAGGTCTCGAACATCAAATTGAAATTGCGCGGCGCGGTGAGCGTCTTTACGCGCCCGCAGTTGGGGCAGGGGATAAGCTCCTGTTCGACGAGTGAGGCGAAGAGCGCGCCGTTGCTTTCGATCATTCCGATCAGCGCCTCGGCGAGCTGTTCCTTCGAAACGTCTTTCGATTCCATATTGAGCGTTCGCGAGAGCGCCGCTTCGAGATTGACGGCTTTCGAAATACCGCGTAGCCGCTTCTCCGACATTTCGGCGAAAAGATGATCGACCCGATACCGCGATTTACATTCGCGGCAATCGACCATCGGATCGGAAAAATTCTGCACATGCCCGGACGCCTCCCAGACGCGCGGGTGCATCAGGATCGACGCATCGAGACCTTCCATATCGCGCCGCACGGTCATCGCGCGCCACCAGGCGTTTTTCAGGTTGCGGAGCATCTCGACGCCCAGCGGGCCGTAATCCCAGCAGCCATTAAGGCCGCCATAAATTTCCGACGATGGAAAAATAAACCCGCGACGCTTCGCGAGCGATACGATCTTTTCGAGCAATGCCTGCGACGATGTCTGTTGTGCCACGAAATTATTTACAGATTCGAGAAAAAGAACCGATTATAAAACACGGAAAAAAAAGAATATCACTCCTAAAAACTTCCCCAAAATAGGAGGTGGGCAAATTAGTAACTCCGTAAACAATTTGTTTGGAAGGTGGTTCGGATAGGGGTTTAGTACGCGTTCATGCAGGCATTTTCTTCAGAAACCAACTAACGCAGTAATGGCTTTTACTGCATGATGGAACTCGAATATAAACAGGATACTGGTAATCATAAAATCGACGACGCGCTATTTCATGATATCGCCGCGCGAATTGTTGAAGCCTTCCATCCCAAACGGATCATTCTTTTTGGTAGCTGGGCCCGGGGCGATTACGATGTCGATAGCGATGTCGATATATTTGTTGAAATGGAGACGCTCGACGTGCCGGTCGAACGGCGCTTAAAAGTCCGCCGATTATTTCGCGACCGATGGTGGCCGATGGACATCCTGGTCTATACTCCCGAAGAAGTTCGGGTTCGATCCCAAACCGCTGCCTCTATTGTCCCGGAAATTCTTAGGGAAGGTATCACTCTGTATGAGCAAAGCGCCCAACGCTAACGATTGGGCGCAGAGCGCCGAGAACGACTGGCTTGTGCCGCAATGAACTTGCCGCGGAGCGCAAACCGTGGACGATGATCGCGTATCATGCGGAGCAGGCGGCGGAGAAATATCTCAAAGCATTTCTCATTCAGAATGGATAACGGCCACTTCGAACACATGATCTTGGCGGACTACTCAAGATTTGCATGAAGTTCGACGAAGCACTCGCCGTACTTGTCGAAGATTGTGAAGGTCTCACTGAATTTGCCGTCGATGCCCGCTATGAAGATTTTCTTGAATACAACACGGAGCCAATTGCTCGTCGAGCCGTCGAAGCTGCTGAGCGCGTATGCACTCTGATTCAGCAACGGTTGCGCTGACTGTGTCCCAACCTCACGCCTGACAGGCGGGGCAATAATAGGTATATCGCTCCCGTGTGCCTAATTTTTTCGCAATGAGTTTCGTGTGGCATTCGGGGCACGTGCCTTTGTGGTAAATCCGATAATGCTTTTTTAATACATACCGCTTTTTCCATCGGTAAAATTGGTGCGAATAACTCTGCGCTTCCTCGACGAGCGCGGCGATTTCCTTTGGCTTTAGCGCGCTTACTTTGGTGAGCGGGTAAAGCTTCAATCGAAATAATACTTCGTTCTTGATGATGTTCCCGACACCCGCGAAGATATTTTGATCGAGCAGAATATCGGCGACGGCTTCCTTCGGGTGCGACCGCACTAATGCGCGAACGTATTTCGCGTCCCACTTGCGCGACATCACATCGACGCGCCAATCGTACAGCGATTGTATCGGCTCTTCGAGCTGTTTAATAGACGAAGAATAAAAATGCAGATCTCCACTCTCGAACTGAAGCGAGAGCGTGGCGCTACGGTCCTTCCGCCGGTCGATCGTATAACTGCCCCAGAGTAGAAAGTGTACTCGAATTGTAACGTCGCCAATCCGCACCAGTAAATGCTTGCCCCAGGTCTTGACCCATCGCAGTGTTTCTCCGGTAAATTGCTCGGCTCCGCCGTTCCAGTTACCCTCGGCATGCACGACAGTTTGTTTTACAAACCGCTTCATCTCCTGACGTAAAATAACCAGCGAAGGTCCCTCCATGCAATAGGGGAGAGTGATTTTTATGCCATCCGGTCTGGGGACATGCTTTAGCTTGTCCCCGTGTTATTGGGGCAAGCTAAAGCATGCCCCACACCCATGAATGAACCCGATTATCGGCGACATCTTCCGCATTTCACGCCGAATGACGCGCCGTATTATATTACCGCCCGATTGACGGATTCCCTTCCTGCTACGGTGCTCGAAAAGTTGCAGTCCGATCATCGGGATCTTCTTCGCCGAAAACAACGCAGTGGATCGGTAGACTCGGAAGAAATTCGCCGGTTGCAAAAACGCTATCTTGTCGAGCTCGATCGGGCATTGGACCAATGTGTATCCGGGCCGAAATGGTTAGCACTTCCTCCAGTTATGGACATCGTTCGCAATCACTTGATGCGTGGGGAAGAAGAGGGCATCGTCACGCTATGGTGTTTTACGATTATGCCGAATCATGTTCATTTGTTATTCCGCTTAGACAAGGGAGTGCTTCGAGATGCAATGCAACTCGTAAAAGGACGCTCCGCGTATGATTGCAATAAACTACTCGCTCGACATGGCGCCTTTTGGCAGCATGAGAGTTACGATCATGTCGTTCGCGAGAGTGAGTTTGCTCGGATTGTCCGGTATATTCTTCTTAATCCGGTGAAGGCAGGGCTTGTTAAGCGATGGCAGGATTGGCCGGGGTGCTATCTGCATCCAAGCATATATGGGTTTGAGGATTTGGGGGCAAGCTAAAGCATGCCCCACACCAAATTACGCTACGAGGAAATCCAGCGGCAGCGGCTGACGGAAGCCCAAGCCGCCGAGAGCGAACGGCGCTTGCCCGTGATTGCGATTCTCGAAAATATTCGGAGCCTCTATAATGTCGGCTCAATCTTTCGAACGTCCGATGGCGCGCATCTCGAAGCGATTTATACCGTTGGTTATACGCCGCATCCGGGCGATCCATCCGACCGCGCCCGCAAAGAGATCGAAAAAACCGCACTCGGCGCCACGCGGACCGTGCCGCATCGGCATTTCGAAACGATCGAGGAAGCGATCGCCTTCGCGAAAAGTGCTGAGTCCTTAGTCCTAAGTCCTAAGTATGAAGAACAGAACACTCATCACTCAGGACTCAGGACTAAGCACTTAGGACTTCGGAAAGTTGCTGCGTTGGAAATTACTTCGAATAGCCGTTCGGTCTTTGAACTTAGTACGGAAGATTTTCCGCTGGCGCTGATTATTGGCAATGAGATTACGGGTGTCAGCGATGAAGCGATCGCCCTCTCCGATTTCACGCTCGAAATTCCGATGCTGGGCACAAAGCACTCGCTGAATGTCGCTGTCGCCTTTGGGATTGCAGCGTTCGAGTGTGTGCGAGTGCTAAAATAAATTCTTGATACGAAGGAGATTTTGTCGTATGTTTGCAGGGATAAAACCAAGCCGTCTATGTTAAAAATTATCGCAATTTTTCTTCTACTTTCCATACCCGGACTTTCTATTTGTCAAACAAACTCAGTGGCAAATCGCTGGGGTAACGACCCGTTGCTTTCTGGCTCGGGAGCCTCTTCGTCGGGCCCGGAGCATCGGATCACACTCCCAGACGCGCATTCATCCGAAATCCATGAGCCAGCATCGCTTACGTGGGACGCGACGATTGCCAATTTTGGGAATAACCCCGATGGGATGACGGTAAAATGTTTTGCTGCTGATGGTAATGATCTTTATATTGGGGGAGATTTTCAGAACTTCGATACGGTCGGGGCCTCTTTTCTGGTGCATTATAACAGGGCCACGAGAATTTGGAATGCACTGGGCATAGGACCTAATAATACCGTCAATGCTCTGGCAGTCCACAGTGGCAAACTGTATGTCGCTGGAAATTTTAGCACCATAGGAGTGACGATCGGTACAGACTCGACCTTCAACTTTATTGCAATGTGGGATGGCAGTACATGGCATTCACTGGCTGGAGGTATGAATGGTATGGTGAACGCGCTTGCCTTCATTGGCGATACGCTCTATGCCGGCGGAAATTTTACGATGGCAGGTAGTAACACTGCGTATGGTCTTGCCTTCTGGGATGGAACGCAATGGTCGGAGGCATTCGGTGGCACATCCTATCCGGTTCAGGCACTATTGGCAACGCACGATAGCCTGTTTGTCGGTGGGCTGTTCAATTATGTCGGATCGGAGCTCGGCAATTCCGGTCCTCTGGCGCACGGTGCTGCAATGCTCCGCAATGGCATTTGGACAACATTCGGGAGCGGCTTCTGGACTTCGACTTTCGCTATCTATCAGGGAAAGCTTTGGGCTGGCGGAGATTACTACAGCACGAGCGATAATACCTTAGTCTATAATATCGCGTACTGGGATGGATCCTCATGGGTACCAACGGGTCACGATACTATTGTTGGAACGAGCGCGACGGGTGCCGTCTATGATCTGACCGTCATCGGGGACACACTGGTGGCACTGGGTTCTTTTAGTTCGATGGCTGGAGTTGAAGCGAATGGTATTGCGGCCTATGTCAATGGCAACTGGTCTGCAATGTCCGGAGGTCTCTATGGGTATGGTCTTGCAGCAATAGATTTTGATAGTAAATGGTATATTGGGGGAAGATTTACAAAGGCAGGAGGGGTTGCAACGCAGGCCATTGCTACGCTTGGAAATGGCGCTGGAGATATTATGTCATGGTCGCCAGTTGCTCGAACGGAGAGTCCCTTTGGATGGCAATCGGATGTCGTCAATGCCATTGCGACGACCGATCGTTATGTGTTCATCGGCGGAAATTTCACCACGATTGCCGGTCAGACGTGCAATCACATAGCGGCCTGGGATAAGCAAACGCAAACATGGACGACGCTTGGCCAGGGCGTCGATGGCGATGTGTTTTCCCTGACAGTCGCAGGAAGCAATCTGATTGTAGGCGGAAGCTTCAACCATGCCGGAGTGGTACTTGCTCATCATATTGCGTCGTGCAATATTACATCGAAACTGTGGTCGGCAATGGGAGCGGGCGCCAAACGAACGGTCTCTGCGATTGCATACGATGGCGATGTTTATGCAAGCATTTATAATGAAATCGAAGATGGCGAATGGACCGACCATCTCGGAAAATGGGACGGCTCCAGTTGGAGTGTCTTCGGAGATGGACTCATTTCTGGCTATGTCCAGACGTTAGCCTGGCAGGGACCCACTCTATATGCAGGTGGTTCATTTATCAATACAGCGAGTGGTATTCGAGTCAATAGTATTGCCCAACTGGTAGATGGTTCGTGGGGATCGATGAACTCCGGCGTGAATTCTACCGTCTATGCACTGGCACCTGCCGGGAATTCGCTTTTTGTTGGCGGTAACTTTACGCAGGTGGACGGGCTTCCTGCCACTGCATTGGCCGACTGGGACGGCAACAGTTGGAATCCGATCGGGACTGGTTTCGATCGCGGAGTCTATGCGCTCGCGGCCGATGGCAATGGTGGTGTCTATGCCGGAGGTGGATTTTCGACGGTAGCGGGCGCGACACGCGATCATCTTGTCCATTGGAATGGAACGTCGTTTGGGACAGTCTCCAGTGGTGTTAATAATGATGTCAATGTGCTCGCCACCGATGCCGTTGCTCTATATGTCGGAGGCTGGTTCGAAACCGCAGGCAGTAGCCATGTTACGAGTCTCCATTTTGCCGCTCTCGATGGTGCGGGAGCCGCTGTCGCGCAGTCGGGGAATTCTGCATCCAGTTCTGTTTCCATTTTTCCAAATCCGGCTTCGGATTTAATTACCGTCGAGAATGCGGATGGGAGCGTGCTTCGCGTCAGTATAGAAAATGTGCTGGGCGTCGAAACGGGTATCGGGTTTCGGAGACCGGGGTCTGGGGAAATCTCACTCGATCTTTCGAAATTGC
>DASZLH010000218.1:0-11619 GCA_035552495.1 Kapaibacterium sp. (SeqCode)
CGATGATAGAGTATCCATTCCGCAAAATCCCGAAACGCTCCGTGCCCGCCGGGTGCTTTCGCATGGTAGTGAGCAATGCTCGCGACAACGGGCATGGCGTCGGCTGGGCATGCAGTTAAACCGTGCTCGCCGATCGTCTCGATAATATCCACATCGTTGATGTCGTCGCCAATATAGGCAAGTTCAGGCATGGTAAATCCCGTCTCCGTCATAAGCTGGGGCAGGAATGCGCGCTTATCGAAGATTCCGAGATAGAGATAGGGGAGTGCGAGCTTTTTCGAGCGCGACTCGACGGTCCCTGAAGTTTCCCGAGTCATCATTGCGGTCTCGACGCCATGCTCGCGTAATATCTCCATGCCCATTCCATCTCGAATGCTGAATCGTTTTAACTCCTCGCCGCGCGCGGAATAATATACGCCCGTATCGGTAAGCACGCCATCGACATCAGTAAGAACTAATCGAATGCGTTTTGCCCGTTGTTCGATTTCTGTTTGGGTAAGCTCTTTCACGTTATTGTTCGATCGTGGTCAAAGTACGAATTAATTTGTTCAAGGAAATTCAGATTACGTTCGAGCCTGGATTCCCGCTTTCGCGAGAATGACAGGAATGAGTTGTTTGCACTTGCGCCATGTTTCTTCATTCTTCATTCTCCATTCTCCATTCTTCATTCTTCATTCTCCATTCTTCATTCTTAATTATTTACCACGCCGTCCACCCGCCATCGACGACAAGGTTAGCGCCCGTCATATAACTCGATGCGTCGCTTGCAAGAAAGACGAGAGCGCCACGGTAATCGCCGGGCTGCGCCATGCGTCCAAGCGGCGTGCGCTTCGCATAATTTTGGATAAAATATTCGTCCTGATTATTTTCCACACCTCCGGGCGAAAGTGTATTCACGCGCACGCCACTCTTGCCCCAATAGGCCGCGAGGTAGCGGGTGAATGCTATGATCGCACCTTTGGTAGTTGAATAGGATGGCGACTTATAAAACGGCTGCGTTCCGTCCGGTTTTGTATAGAGCGATTGATCGGGCCCGACGATCCCATACGTCGATGCCACATTGATAATACTCCCTTGACCAGCTTTCGCCATCTCTGCTCCAAAAATTTGCGAGGCGAGGAATGTCCCGGTCACATTCACCCGCAGCGAGCGCTCCCATTGTTCTAACGGGTACTGCTCGAAGCGAGAAAGCTCGCCGGCAAGCAACGGGTCTTCGAATTTATCGTTGACCGCTGCATTGTTGACGAGAATATCGATATGCCCGCATTCTTCCATTATTTTTTTGTACGCACGCCCAAGAGAAACGGGATCGGTAATATCGACTCCAATTCCGAGAGCAGGGAATTTCGATTTAGTCATAAGCTCGCGGGCGAAATCGTAACATGCGTCTGCATCTAGATCTGCAGCGATGACATCCGCGCCTGCATCGCTCAAGGCGATACAGTGTTCGCGTCCGAGCAGCCCCAGCGCACCCGTGACGATCGCGACTTTTCCTTTCAGAGAAAATAGATCGGAGTGCCGCTCATCCTGAATGGCTTTGTGGCCATTTTCGAATGCTATTTGGCTTAATATATTAGGGTCGTTTGCGATCATATATCAAGCTCGTATCGCTTCGTGTTTAACCGGTTTCGTATTAAAATTACTGGTCTTGCGAAAGACCGGTTCGACGGGTTCGCCACGGAGCATAGATTTTACCGCCCCTTGCTCGACCGCTTCCTTCAGAATCGGTAATACCTCGCGATATGCCAAATGCGTATATGCCACATCTTCATCCGTATGAGAAAAAGACATCGTGTGCGTGCCGCTCCAAAGAATGCCGCGTTTAATCATTTCCTGTTGCACGAGCGACTTCATTTCAAGCGGATTACCGGCTGCATGATCGCTCATGCTTGTGGCATCGAAGACGACGAGCGAGCGGCAGTCCATGCCGGTGGCCCGCGTGTAGCTCATTTCAAGTTCGATTGCGATCTCGTTATATCCGCGCAAAAGTTTTCGTCCCTGTCGCGCGAGGTATTCGGGCACATTCTTTTCACGAATTTCCTCGATGGTTGCCTTTGCCGCTGCGAGCGAAAGCGCCTCGCCGCCAAAGGTGGTGAAAAAGAAAACGTCTTTATCGAAGAGCGACATTATCTCTTTTCGTCCGGAGATAATGGAAATGGGCATTCCATTCGCGACCGCCTTCGAGAAGCATTGTAAGTCCGATTTGACGCCGAAATATTCCTGCGCGCCACCTAAAGCAAGGCGGAATCCGGTCCACATCTCATCGAATATCAATACGACACCGTGTGCATCGCACACTTCACGCACGCGTGCGAGAAAATTATCCTTCGGAGCTTCGAAGACGACCGGCTCCAAAATTACACAGGCCGTGTCACTATCGATCGAATCGATCAGCGATTGAATGTCATTGTAGTTGAAGGTATAAGTGAGGTCGCGGACCTCATTGGGAATCCCACGATTACGATCGGTAACAGAAATATACCAATCGTGCCAGCCGTGATAGCCACAGCACAATACGGTACTCCTTCCGGTATACGCGCGCGCAAGCCGCACTGCGGCGGACGTTACATCGCAGCCGGTCTTGCTGTAACGGACCATCTCTGCATTCGGTACGACTTCACGAATTAGCTCGGCGACTTCCACTTCAAGCGGATGCGGCTGCGAAAAAGTTATGCCGCTTTCGAGCTGCGTCCGAATAGCCGCATCGACTTTGGGATAGCAATATCCCAAACTCAGCGGGCCGATCGCCATATTAAAATCGATGTATTCATTACCATCGACATCCCAGACGTGCGCGCCTTTACCTCGCACAAGAAACTTCGGCGCGACCCCATTAACATATTGTCCCGGACCCTTCGCAAGTGTCTGGGTGTGCGCCGGAATAAGTCCCGAGGCGCGCTCGAAGAGCGCGTTGCTCCTGGCAATAGAAGGAAATTGATCGTTAGAGCGGATGGTATTTGGCATTGTGTTATTATTCTAAAATTGTTTCAGAAACTTCTCTTTTCGCAAGAATGGAAGTTTGTACTCCAAGTCCCTCTCCCAGCAGGGAGAGGGATTTAGGGTGAGGCATCTTCGCGCGAATCTTGTCTGCAATATGTTTACCGGTAAAGCCTTCGTATTCCAGCACGTCCTGCAAAAGCGCAGGCTTGAACCACCGTTCTTCGAGTGCCATCGGCAGGACGTTCGCCATCATGCCATGCCGTACGAGTAATTCGCAAAGAATGGAGTAGAGGCCGCCCGTCAGGAAATGATCTTCGAGCGTTACAACAAGGCTGGCATTTCCTATAGTTTTTAATATTGCCTGTTCGTCGATTGGTTTGAGCCACCGGACATCGATCACTCCAACGGAAATGCCATCTGCTTCCAGCAGATTTCGTGCAGTGATTGCTTCTCGAACAAGCAGACCATACGTAAGTATAACTGCATCTAACGGTGCAGTGCCGTTTGGTCCTGCGAATGTAGATTTTCCGATGCCGAACTCGGTGCGCTCGATAGTGACGGGAGTTGGAGCGGGATAACGGATATAACATGGCTCAGGCGACGCAAGTATTTCCGGCAGGGTATTCGCAAGATCGCTCATATCGGCGGGAGCGAACACTTGCATGTTTGGGATTCCGCGCATGAGCGCAATATCTTCGATCGCCTGATGTGTCGGGCCATTACCATCCGAAAGAAATCCCGGAACACCTCCCACAAGCTTTACCGGAAGACGAGCAATGCCAACGTCCGTCCGGACAAATTCAAAAGCGCGCAATGTCAGAAAGGTAGCCAGCGCATGGACGATCGGAATGCGTCCGCGCAATGCGAGGCCGGCGGCTGCGCCGATCATAGTCTGCTCCGCGATCCCTACATCGATAAAACGGTCGCCAAGCAGCGAGGGTAGATTGCGAATGGCTGCGCGATTTTCAGCAGTCATCACGACGATTCGATCGTCCGCAAGCGCACATTCTCTTAATACTTCTTCGTAAGTTCTCATAGTCGATTTATCGGACCATCAATGTTTCGGAAGTTAGCTCTGCGGAATGTTCACCATGCAATTCGTCGAGCAACATTCGCACTTCGTCATGCGAAAAGTTAACGAACCACCGGTCCGCGCGGCGCTCGATGCTGGGAAGCCCTTTGCCACGCACCGTATCGGCGACGATCACGGTAGGTTTTCCGGTCCCTCTTTGCACAGTAGAAAATATTTCGCCGAGCGCCATGAAATCGTGGCCGTTCGTTCGGGAGGCATTCCATCCCATTGCTTCAAATTTAGGGACAAGCGGTTCGAGCGGAATGAGATCTTCCGTTCGGATATTCGCCTGGAATTCATTGCGGTCGACAACGGCAATAAGGTTATCGAGCTTGTGCGCCGCGGCCGTCAACATTCCTTCCCAGATCGTACCTTCGTTCAGTTCTCCATCTCCCAGAATAACGAATACCCGGTTATTTGTTTTTCGAAGTTTGATATCCATCGCAATACCGATAGCGACGGAAAGCAAATGCCCGAGCGAGCCCGAATGAAATTCCACCCCCGGTATATTTCGGTTGGGGTGCCAGTAAATGTGATCGTTCGTCTTCAGATGGTTTTGCAGCCGCTCTTTCGGAAAATAACCCAGCTCTGCAAGCGTACCATAGAGCGCAGGCACGTCGTGGCCTTTCGAAAGTAAAAGATAATCGCGATTGGGGTCGCGGGTTCGATCTGGAGTAATGTCCAGCACTTGGCTATAGAGATAGACGAGAAGATCGGCGCAGGAAAGGGAGGCGCCAATAAAACAGCCGCCATCGGTGGACATGCGGATAATATGCTCACGGACTCGAAGGGCGAGCGCGTTTAATTCATCGAGTCGAGCAGGGGATAATGGGTTGTTCATGCGGTGACGGGGCGTTCAATAATCGTGCGAGTTTGATGCGGAGCGATCGTATGTAATTCGTTTAAATGATTTCGATACCAGTTGACGCCAGCATATCGCGCATTGATTGTCGCGATTTCGGGATGTCGTTCGAGCAAATCCAAAATATCCTTCATGGAAAAAAGTGGTTGGTCCGGATTCCAAAGATGCTCATAGATAGTACGAATACATTCATAATCTTCCGGATAATCAATCGTCCAGCGGTGCGTCATCGAGAAGTCCTCGCCAGATTCCCAGCGAGTATTTCCGATACGGTAACGCTCCGGCCGCTCCCAGATAAATGGCGTAGTGTGCTCGCGTTCGAAATTTTTGTCGGCTTCCTTCCAGGCATCCTCTAATGCCCCAAATGAGAATACTTCCACATCATTCCCATCCGGATAGGTCGCGGGATGCAGATTACTCACATAGTCGAATTCCGATCCTTTATACTTAGCAAAGACCTGTTCGATGATGCTCGGATCGATCAGCGGGCAGTCCGATGGAATTTTCGCGACGATTTTCGCGCCATAATTTCGCGCAGCCTGGTAATGCCGATCGAGTAAATCAGTGAGATGTCCCCGAAAGCATTCGATTTCGATTTTGTGGCAGAGCGTTTCGATTGCATTGTCTTCTTGCTCCGTGGACGTGAGCACCGCAATCGTTGCATTAACGCGCGCAGCACGCACGCGCTCGATCATCCGTTCGAGCAGCGGAACGCACGCGAGCGGCAGCATCACTTTGCCCGGCAGCCTGCTGGAAGACATCCGAGCCTGAATGCAGATCAGCGTATTCATATCGGGAAATAGAATTTCATTTTACGAAATCGCGCGGAAATCATTATAGAGTGCTCGTGCCCAACGGAGTGGATGACGGGCAAAGGAATAGGATATTGCAGGAATCGAGGCTAATCCCGAAGTTCGTGCTTTCGCAAATTCCGCGATCACTTCGCGGCATACGCGCGCGATGTTTCGTGCCGCCGAGGCATTCTGCAGCGGCAAGAGGCGCTTTAATTCTTCGACATCGAGATCGCAATAGACTTCTTTGCTGCGCGCGAGCGCGACGTAAATCGTGGAAGAATAATGGGTGAAGAACCCCGAACAATTCGCGATCATGTGATCGGTGTTGCCATTCGTGAACACAAGCGATCCGGGTGCATACTGTTCGATCTCGCGAGTAGCCCGCTCCCAATTCTCATTGGGATGCAGCTTGAAAAGAAGTTGTCTGCCCGCTGCATGTTCGAGGGCGCGCTCGATAAATTTTTTCCGGTTCTCTGGCATAAACGTCTCGCGCATGTCGGAGGTACAGACAAGGAAATAATCTTTGAGCGGGAAATCGTTTTTTAGATGCCTCGCGCAATCGTCGAAATTTGGAATGCCTGTGACGATAAGTCGATGTCCGGGCACACCTTTACGAATAAAGAGCTGCCGATACCCCTCACTCGCCACGCAGAAGCGTGCGAATCGGCCGCTTAGCCCCATCATGGACGTACTCGCCACCCACCGAGGAATAAACCGAAGATGCCGCGCCAGTTGATACGCCCAACGTTCAGGGTCCGTCATGCCTTCCTGTATAAGGATGATCGGATATTTTCGAATGCGTTTGGGGATGAGAAGATCGGCGCAGGTCAGGACTAAATCGTAGGGGCCCGCCGTGCCGTGGAAATCTACCGATAATCCGTTTTGCTTAAAATAATCGAGCGCTCGTCCGGCGGTTTTATTGCCAAGGATAGTAAACTCGAGCCAATTCCATTTGCGGAAACGTTCGAGAAGGCCTTGCGCAAAATAGGGGGTAAAATAGTGATCATATTCCGGCAATTGCTGCGCGATCTTGTGCATTTGCGTTGTTTGGTTCATGGAACCGCAAATGAACAAAATTTTGCCCCGCGCCCTGGAGTCCGGCTCCCGGTCTTCCGGTGCGCTGCCAATCGAATGGAGCAAGTCTGGGGCGATCTTCATGAAGTGCTAAAAAACAAGGTCCCGGTATATTCGAAGGCCGTTCTGAACGACCGGGTTAGTGAAAGACGATTGAGCATGATTTTATTGTGCCGACGTACAGCATTTCTTGGTTGCAAGCAATTTCGGCAGTAAAAATACAATCCGAAAAAAACCGATAGCTCAACCATAAAGACTTTTGCTATGATTCGCATTGTTATGTTGCGCTTCGGTTAAGTCTTTATTACGAGTGCAAATGTAATGATTTTTTAGCGCGGTGCTTGAAAAAAGGATTGTACCCTTTATTTCAGGAAAAAAGAAGAATGTATGGATTAGGATGATGTTTTTCTCATAGAACCCAGATTCTCTGTTTCAGCGGAATTATTCGAAATCAAAGTGAGTTACGGTCACGCGCAAAAAAGGGGGATCGAAATAATATAATATCCGCTCTTAACGCGCAGCAGAGGAATGAGGACCCTTCATTGAGGTCATCCGAAATAGAGATATTTCGGAAACTGCCACAAACCGTCTGTTTGTCTGAATTTAGCCGCCGGCAACTGTAGTGTAACCGGAAAGGAGAAGTTTAGCAACAGGCACAACCGTTACTACATTGATCCTACACACAGACTATAGGACCGGTGTCGCCCATGCCCCGAATGCAGGGATGACTGGTCCGCGCGCCAACTTTATTGGCGAGCATGCCAATTTTAATGGCGCGATGGCATCGGTGCCGGCCTATTTCCTCTCGACGACAGCCCGAACCCCCTCTCCGGGATTCTCCCGAAAAAAATATCGGAATTCTACTGAATGACGTCCCACGCGCATACTATACTGCGCGCGCTTCGACATTCGGCTGCGATGGATATTCATTAGGTCCATCGTGTGGCAGCAATCGGTTCGCTCCAATTCGTTTTAAGCTCGAAAAAGATTTTTAAGATTACTATCCATGGCGAAAGCAACTAAGACATCGAATGGCACCGCGTTACTTGGCGGCGCACACGTGGCCGAAAATGGCCGTATTACATTCTCGAAAATCCCGAGAGATTACACGCTGCCCGATTTGCTCGATGTGCAGCTTAAATCCTTTCAGGAATTTTTGCAGGAGGGCGTTCCGCTTTCCGAGCGTATTACGACCGGACTCGAATCGGTCTTCCAGCTCAATTTCCCGATCGTCGATTCGCGCGAGACGTTCATACTCGAATATCTCGATTACCGTTTGGAAAAGCCGCGTTACAGCGTGCAGGAGTGTGGCGAGCGCGGCCTGACCTACAGCGTGCCGCTCAAGGCTCGTCTCCGCCTCGCCTCCAAAAACCAGGAAGAGGGCAACGAAGATTTCGTCGAGACCGTCGAGCAGGAGGTCTTCCTCGGAAATCTTCCGATGATGACCGACCGTGGGACGTTCATTATCAATGGCGCCGAGCGCGTCGTTGTTTCGCAGTTGCACCGCAGCCCCGGCGTCTTTTTCGCCGAGAGCCTTCATCCGAACGGCACGACGATCTATTCCGGCCGTGTCATTCCGTTTCGTGGAAGCTGGGTCGAATTCACGACCGATATTAATAATGTACTCTGGGCTTACATCGACCGCAAGAAGAAATTCCCGGTCACGATGCTCCTCCGCGCGCTCGGATATTCGAGCGATGAAGAGCTTCTGCAACTCTTCGGACTGATCCAGGATGTCGATGTCAAATCGGCCGATCTCAAGCAACATGTTGGAAAACTCGTTGCTGCGGACGTGATCGATATGAACACCGGTGAAATCTTTCTATCGAAAGATTCGACGTTCCTCGAAGAGCACATCGAGCGGTTGGGGACGAGCGGAATTCGCAAGATCAAATTCATGGACCTGGAGAATACCGGTGGCGCCATTATCCTGAACACGATCGCGAAAGACCCATCGCGCTCGACGGACGATGCGTTCGAGGCGATCTACCGCGTCATGCGCTCTTCCGAAGCTCCGGATATGGAAGCCGCTCGCGGACTTCTCGAAAAGCTGTTTTTCAATCAGAAGCGATACGATCTTGGACTCGTCGGACGTATCCGATTGAACCAGAAATTACATGATGGCAAGGGCGGTATTCCCAATGAAATCACGACGTTAACCAAGGAAGATATTGTCGAAATTCTGAAGTATATCATTCGGCTTCAGCTTGGCAAAGCTTCTGTGGACGATATCGATCATCTTGGAAATCGCCGCGTTCGCAGCGTTGGCGAGCAGCTCGCGCAACAGTTCAATATTGGACTCGCGCGTATGGCGCGCACGATTCGCGAGCGCATGTCGATTCACGATGAGAAAGTAGGGCCCGCCGATCTCGTTAATGCGCGGACCGTAACCAGCGTCATTAATACGTTCTTTGGGACAAACCAGCTTTCGCAGTTCATGGACCAGACGAATCCGCTGGCCGAAATGACGCACAAGCGCAGAATGTCGGCTCTCGGACCAGGCGGCCTCACACGCGAGCGCGCCGGCTTCGAAGTCCGCGACGTTCATTACACCCACTATGGCCGTCTGTGCCCGATCGAAACGCCGGAAGGTCCGAACATCGGACTTATTTCTTCGCTCGCGGTTTTTGCTCGGATCAATGAATTCGGTTTCCTTGAAACGCCATACCGCGTAGTTAAAAATAGCAAAGTATCGGGTGAGATCACGTATCTCACGGCTGATGACGAAGAGGACAAGATCATCGCGCAGGCGAACCAGCCGCTCGATGAGAAGGGACATTTCGTCGGCGATCGTATTAGCGCCCGTCAGTTTGGCGATTTTATCGTCGTCGCGCCGGACGTCATACAATATATGGATGTCGCGCCCTCGCAGATCGTCTCGGCAGCAGCGGCACTCGTGCCGTTCCTCGAGCATGATGATGCGAACCGCGCGCTCATGGGTTCGAATATGCAGCGCCAGGCTGTGCCATTGCTGCGCCCCGAAGCGCCGCTCGTCGGAACGGGGTTCGAAGGCACGATCGCTCGCGATTCCCGCACATTGATTCTGGCCGAACGCGATGGTATTGTCGATTACGTCGATGCCAGCCGTATCGTAATGATCTACGACGATGAGGGCACTCGCGATGAAATTCTCGCAAGCTTCGACGACCGCCGGCACCGCGAGTACGAACTGACCAAGTTCTTCCGCACCAACCAGGACACCTCGATCACGCAGCGCCCGATCGTTAAGCAGGGCCAGCGTGTGAAGAAAGGCGATGTACTCGCCGACTCTTCCTCCACGGAAGCAGGCGAACTGGCGCTCGGTCGTAACGTGCTTGTGGCATTCATGCCGTGGCGCGGGTATAATTTCGAAGATGCTATCGTCATTTCCGAACGCGTGGTTTCGGAAGATATTTACACGTCGATTCACATCGAAGAATTCGAACTTCACGTTCGCGATACGAAACGCGGCGAGGAAGAGCTGACTCGCGAAATTCCGAACGTTTCGGAAGAAGCGACGAAAGATCTCGATGAGTCGGGCGTTATTCGCGTCGGTGCAGAAGTGAAAGAGGGCGACATTCTCATCGGTAAGATCACTCCAAAAGGGGAGACCGATCCGACACCGGAAGAGAAGCTTCTGCGCGCAATCTTCGGCGATAAAGCCGGAGATGTGAAAGATGCTTCGATGAAAGCACCGCCAGGAATTAAGGGCGTCGTTGTCGATACCAAACTCTTTTCGCGCAAAGGCTTAAAGAAGGAAGGCGAAGAAAAGCGCGAGGAAAAACGCCGCGTCGATCTGATCGATAAGACCTATAAAGAGCAATTGGATGACACCAACCGAAAACTCGCCGAAAAACTGCTGAAAGTTCTGGAGGAAGAGACCTCGGCTGGCGTCCGCGATCTCGATGGTTCCATCGTTATTCGCTCCGGTGTTTCGTTCAAGAACGATACATTCTTCTCGCGATTAGACGATCTCGAAAAACTCTCTGTCGGAATCGATTGGCTCGATGACCGTCGCAAGATGAATCAGGTCCGACGTATATACGAAGGATACTGGATCAAGCGCGAAGACATTGACGCGGACGTTCGACGCGAGCGTTCGAAAGTCGGACTCGGCGATGAACTGCAGCCCGGTATCATGCAGATGGCCAAAGTCTATGTCGCGAAAAAGCGCAAGCTTTCGGTCGGCGATAAAATGGCGGGACGCCACGGAAATAAAGGCGTCGTCGCGAAGATCGTACCCATACAGGACATGCCGTTCCTGCCGGATGGAACGCCGGTCGACATCGTGCTCAACCCGCTCGGCGTACCAAGCCGTATGAACATCGGGCAGCTCTATGAGACGGCCCTTGGGTTTGCGGCGAGGAAACTCGGTGTCCGTTTCGAGACGCCGATCTTCGATGGCGCGCACTGGAATGACGTTCAGGCCTACATGAAGGAGGCGGACCTGAATCCGGAAGCACGCACCGAGCTTTACGATGGCCGCTCCGGCGAAAAATTCGACCAGCGTGTGACCGTCGGCGAAATCTACATGATGAAGCTTTCGCACTTAGTCGACGATAAGATCCACGCGCGTTCGATCGGACCGTATTCTCTCATCACGCAGCAGCCCCTCGGCGGTAAAGCGCAGTTCGGCGGCCAGCGTTTCGGTGAGATGGAAGTCTGGGCGCTCGAAGCCTACGGCGCCGCTCACGCACTTCAGGAGATCCTGACGGTCAAATCGGACGACGTTCCGGGCCGCTCGAAGGTCTATGAAGCAATCGTCAAGGGCGAGAACATGCCCGAGCCAAGCGTGCCGGAATCGTTCAGCGTACTCGTGCGCGAACTGCAAGGTCTGGCCCTTGAAGTGAGGATCGAATAAAATTCCTATGGTCTTATCGGTTGTATTCAACCGATAA
>DASZLH010000219.1:0-13943 GCA_035552495.1 Kapaibacterium sp. (SeqCode)
CGGACAAACAGGTGCAGGAGATCAACGATTACTAATAAGACTTCGACAACATCAATACGATCATCTAAGCCAGCGCTGGAAGTATGTTTCATGGTTCGGATTGTGCAATGTGATAAACAATGGGAAATTACATCAACCTAACATGGCTTTTAAAGTTGAGAGCAAAACTGCTTTAAATCAACTTGAAGCTATCGTGATCTCAATTTCTGAACCACGATTAAATTTACAGAGCGGTCGACGGGACATTAAAAAGTGCAAGCAGTATTATCAGCATGATGAACGTAAAAAAGAGACGAAGCAAATCTGACAGCGATTTATAATATCCCCGGCTGATATTCGCCATCATCCGGTGTGAAATCAATCTGATAAAAGTAGTTTATGTTTTTTGAGCTTTTTTAAATCTTTTTCCCCCTCATCTTCCTTCCCACCATTTTTGCCCGCTCCCAGAGCCAGCGCATGAGCAGCGCCCAGCCTCGGCCAAGCGACATATCCGCTTCGAGCAGGAAGTGCAAGTCCCGAATGTCCTCGTCGGACATGGGCAATTGAGTCGATGTCATCGCCTGTACTGCGCCTTCGGCATTCCCCTGAGAGCCTGCAGCATCCGATGGCGCACCAAGATATTCCGCCAGCAGTTTGCGAAGATGATCGTCGATGGCACGAAGGCGAGCTTTCAGCGATTCATCCGTTTCATATTTCTGCAGAAATTGAATATGATCGTGCAGGACGGCGAGCTTTTTCGTAATTTCGGGCGTCAAAAATTCGGATGCCTCTTCTTCCAACCGTTTTGCAAGCTCTTCGAGATCGGAAATCGTCTCCGGATCGGCGCGAAACCGGTCCGTTTCATTAAAATCGTCGATGGTAACGAAGACCGCCGAAAGCCGGTCGAGCTCGTGCCCATACGCGAGCAAGTCGCGGCCCAGTTCCTGCCGGCGCGCAGCCATTTGCGAACGAACGCCATGCAGTGCGTGATCGAGCGCCTGCTGCCGGCCATGCGCTTGCGTCGCGCGCAGCGATTGTTGAATATCATGCTCCCGCTCTTCCAGGTCGATCAATACTTTATCCTTGATCTTTCCGCGCACGATGAGATCGTGTAATTGCTCGTCGGTTGCAAAGGCCTGCGCATGCCCGATCTTGATCGTATTGATGACGATCTGCTCGTCCATCTTCGAACGGATCGAATCTTCGTCGATCGAGACTGCGCCATCGGTGATAATGAGAATTTCCGCGCCGGAAAGATGCTCCATTCCCTGAATATCATCAAGTGCCTGGATAATTGCCTTTTGAAGCAGCGTTCCCTCGCCCAAATGCGCGATGCGAAGCACGTATCGCATGAGGGCATCGTAGCTTTCGGCATCGACGGCCGTGTGCAGGTCGCCGATCGTATCGTCGAATGTCCGCAAGCTGATATGCCCGAGATCGCTCTTATTCTGATGCAGAAAATAATAGAGGATCGCCTTCGCAAGATGAATCCGGTGATGCGACTGCATCGAAGACGACGTATCGAAGAGCACATAGACTTTCTGCTTGCGGCTGTCGAATGCAAAGTCCTGGTCGGTATCGTTGACGGGCAGGATCACACCGCTTTTTGCGACCGGCATCCAAAGCTCCCGAAGCGCGAGCCGCTGAAGAAATATCTCTTCCGGCAGCAAAAACTGATTTGGATATACGCGCGCAACATCGTGATAGCTCGTGATGAGATCGGCGGCATAGCGGTCGCCGGCGGGCGTATAGCGGTGAAAATCCTGCACGGCGTCCTTCCGTCCAACCGCGGCAGGAGTGGGAAGTTTCATGACCTCACGAAGCGTGCGCGAAAGCTCGCTTGTTTCGTCTTCCAGCACACGCGCGATCTCGAAGATCGCGGTGAAATCCGGCGGAAGCTTCTCGTAAATATGCGAGAAGAAGCCGAACTCCTCCATGGTCTGAAAAAACGAACGCTCGGTGGACAAAATAATTAGGAATTAGGAATTAGGAATTAGGAATTAGGAATTAAGAATTAAGAATTAAGAATGAAGAATGAAGGTATCCTTTCAGTTCTGCGAATTAAGGTTTATACAAATATCCATAATCTCCGGTGTATTCCCGATGCGGATTGGTGGACCCCAGGTGCCGGAGCCGCAGGAGACATAGATATGCGTGTTGCCTTTTTTCTTGTACCCCCAGCTTACTTCATAGACGCGCTGCGTAATAAAATTCCACGGCCAGATTTGCGCGTGGTGCGTGTGGCCGGATAGCTGAAGATCGATGCCATTCTCTTCCGCTTCTTCGAGATGGAACGGCGTGTGGTCCATCAAAATAATAGGCTTCGATTTATCGAGCGGCGCGACAAGTTCGGCAAGCGATTTGCGTTCGAGATTAGCGAACTGCTTTGCCGCGCGGTCTTCGCGGCCGACAAGGTACACCCCCGCAACTTCAATGGCTCTATCCCGCAGCATTGTGATACCGTGCGCTTCGAGATAGGCGCAGCTTGTTTCGGCGTTGCCGATGTATTCGTGATTTCCTGTAATCGCATAGACGCCGTATTTACTTTCGATCGTTTGCAGAATACTTCCTAAATCCATTTCCATCGCCGGGTGCGGCTGCCCATCGACCTGATCGCCGACCATCAGCACCAGATCGGGATGAATGCTATTGATCTGCCTCACCATTTGCGCGACCATTCCGCGCGCGATGATCGTCCCCATGTGCATGTCCGAAATCGCAGCGATGCGTAATGATTTATTCGCGGACGGCTTATCAATTTTAATGGCAAGCGGTTTTACTCGAATATTCCTCGCGTTAAGGAAGCCGAGGAACATCCCAATAAACACTACGGCACTGATTATTCCAGCAACCCACGCCTTCGTTTCCAACGGATGGTCGTACCATGTCCGCGGAAGAAACCCAATAAAATAATCGGCAAGCCGTACGAGATCGACAATGACCGCGGCGAGAAAAAACCACGTCATGATGCCAAGCCAGAACGCGCCGATCCATGTGAGCGCATCGCTGATAACGGAGGTGGATTTCGATTCGAGATATTGTCCAACAAAATAGCTGAGAGCAATAACAATGAAGAGGGGAGTGAAAATGGGACGAAACCAGCAGCCATCGGGAATCGACGAATGAAGCCGAGCGAAAATATACCAATTAATCAGTGCATAGATAGAAAAAATAATCGAGAAAAAGATGAGAAACGATCGGCGCCGCTCGCGCTTGCGTTCGCGGAGTTCAACAGTTGGGGTTGTCATGAGAGGTAATTACGAATTACGAGAATCCGTTGACGGAGTTCCCATTCGTAATTTATAATTCGTAATTGTTTAAAAATGCTCAGTATGTCCGGCAAAGACTGTGTTAATTTCTTTTTCGAGATGTGCTTTGAGCGATTTGAGGTCCTCAGTGGATGGATGAATGCTCTGCAAGAAGCCTTCGGCAAGCCGGCGTTTATGTCCGGCGGAGGCATCGGCGACACCGAGCGTTTCTTTGGCCCATGCGACGATCGAGCGCTTCGTCGGCACGCCTTCGAGATCGGTAAGCGGTTTGCTCATGAGCGATGGATCGCGTTTGAGCCGCGTCAGCACATCTTCGAGCGTCAAGAGCGCCGCAAGCTGATCGAACCCGCCGGAAGCCTGATACAACTGCGACAGCGTATCGTAGGATCGCTGAAACAGCGCGCTCTCTTCCGCAATACCGGATGTGCAAAGCAGCAAATGCAGTTTACAAATATCCGCTTTTTCCGCATACACCCGTCCATGCAGGAATGCTATGGCGCGGAGCACATCGAGCGTTTTCGCTTGCGTTCGCGGCGAGATATAAAAATCTTTCGTGCGCAAATGCGCTTCGTGCGGCCGCTCGTGAAGCAGCCGGTTGCGCTGGACTTCATAATGCCGGATAACCAGGTTCATAAAATATACGAGGTCCGGGCTTATTGTAATCGGATGTTCCGCAATCTCTCCGCGGACAATGCGCGTAGCATAATTCAGATCGGCAAAGTCGATTTTTTTCGGCGGCTCGATCGCATTCCCGAGATTTCGCAGATACTGCTGCGATATTTTATATTGGAAAAAAGCATCTTTATCCGGCGCTATGAGTGCTTTGAATAAAAAGCGGTCCAGCACCGCTTCGGTAATTTCGGAGATGCGCAAATAATTTGTTGCTGCAATAACAGTATGAATGTTCGCGCGCATGCGCTGCAGGCCGCGCACCAGTTCGCGCTCGTTCAATAACGAGAGTAATGCGCGCAGTGTGTAGTCGTTCGCATCGAAGATCTCGTCGATAAAACCAAATTCGCTTTCGACAAGCGATCCTTCCGTGTTGTGAATGATCCGGCCTTGTTTGAGTTCATCGAGCAGCAGGCCGCCGAAATAGGTATCCGGCTGCTGTTCCTTGCTTGCTTGCACTTTGAATGTCCGCGCGCCTTCGAACATACGGAAGACTTGCTCGGCGAGCAGTGTTTTTCCGACGCCCGTGCGGCTCTCGATGAGCATGTGCTCGCCGATAATCAACGCGACGAAAATCTGCTCGATTACTTCCTCGCGGTTAACGACACGCTGCTGCACGAATTCGAGGGCGTCGTTCAGATCGGAAATGATTCGTTTTGTATCGCGATGGGCATCGTTCGCGATTCGGCGCGTATCCGAATCGCTGCTTTTGCCATTCGAATACGATTTCGCCCGATCGGCGGAGTTGGTCGCCTCCACGATCGGAGTGTTCGATGTCTCTGAAAAAATCGCTGTTTTTGTCTCAGCCATAGGCGCGGTTAAACCTCAATCGTTTCTGTCACATATTATGAATATGTTAAGGGCAGAGAAAGTTGCGCGGGTAACTTTGTGATATCATTCCTTCAAGTGTGTGCCGGGAAGGGCCTCCTCCCCGGGTTCTATTCGTACGGTAGGGTGAGGCAAGTCCGCCGCGGCGGATTATCTCCACACGGACAGGATTTTGTGCGTCCGGGTTTGCTTTACACTTTTACCCTTTTGGCTTGATAAAGACGGAAACAGTATCGCGCGCGCCGCTTCCGAATATTCCTATACCGCCTACTATATGATTGAGGCTTGGTTGATAATTTGTGCCGCCCCTGCCGATAATCTGACGCTGGTAGTCGGTCCAATTGGTGTCGATGGCGTAGAAAGTAATGAGGGTTGGTCCATACCAGCCCAGTAGTTGAGGAGTAATGACGATCGTTGGTCCGGTCGCAATAAGCGAATAGCGAGTAACGAGCGAAGAGTCCAGGCCATCGCGATGCTTAATGGGTCCGTAATTGGTATCGAGCGCCGTCACACTAAGCAAATATCTTCGATTGGGATCATCGACCGGGCCAGCAGTGACAGGAATTGCGAACGAGGCAAGCTGATTGGTGTCTAAAGTAAACGTTTGTCCGCGAGCGGAGTCGGCGAGCGCGCTCAAATGGATCGGCATCGGGACGATCGTCGTCGAGGTCAGGGTATGTACGCCGCCCGTCTGATGATTGGGGCAAGTTACCGATAAGTCGTACATCTTGCCACCTTGCACGATGAGTTCGCTTGCCGGTAAATAATAGCGGCCTTTTCGCATGCCTGGGAGTAAGGTGTGCTGCACTCCATCGACCGTGATCGTGACCTGCGCGCTATCGGCAGCATAATCGAGATCGTCATAATAGGACCCGAGCGGCGTCGTACGGTGCAGGACGATGGAGTCGATCGGCTCATTCGCAAACAGAAAAGCTCCGACCACAATTTGTTCATTATACGCGCTTTCGATCGGTGTGTCGCAACCGTTAAGAGTCAGGGATGTGACAGATGCAACACAGAGGACCGATAGGAGTATGTTAAGTTTTTTCTTCATCTTCATTGTCAATTACTCGTTTTCAAAAACTTACCGATATTCCGAACGTGGGCAGGATGGGCAACAGCCGTACAAAATTGATCGTGGCTGGGTTCGTCGATTGATCGACCTGCGATATCCAGACATTGCGGTAATCGTACGCATTGAAAATATCGAAATCGAATTCCGCGTTGCGTGTATCGGAGAAGAACCCGAAATAGTACGTTGCGGAAAGATCGAGCCGGTTATATGGCGGCAACCGGAGCGCGTTTTTATCTCCTTCGATGGGGATCGTCCGGGCCGGGTCTTCGGCGTCGGGCGCGAGTGCTGTAATTTGCGTATAGGCCTGTCCCGTTCCATACGTATAAGTTGCCCCGAAGGTCCAGCGGTCGCTGGCATGATAGGTCATGACCAGATCGAAATCGTTTCGGCGATCGTACGTCGGCGGAAATGGCTGTCCGTTGTTGAGGTCCGGGAACGTCCTCCACGTCCAGGCAAGCGTGTATCCGAGCCATCCCGTAATACGTCCGGCTTGCTTTTGAAGGAAGAACTCGACGCCATACGCATCGCCGCTGCCGACGAAAAAAATATCGTTGAGCGTACTGCCGGACGTTACATTCGGACGCATCTCGACGAGATTGTCCATCTTCTTATAATAGCCTTCCACATCGAACGTATAGTTAGCGAACGGGACGGTCGAGATACCGAGCACATACTGATAGGCTTTTTCGGGTGGCTGCGATGTATCGGTCGGCAGCCAGACGTCAAAAATCGGTATGAGATCGTTCGTCGCAAGCTTCAAATACTGATGATAAATACCGAAGCTCGCTTTGAGTGTGATTGCGGGATCGAGAATATACCGGGCGCTGATGCGAGGGTCGATTCCAATTTGAGGATTCGAATTTATACCATCGATGCGCAAGCCTCCAGTGATCGCAAGCGGGTCCTGGACGATTCCCGGAATGGAGGGCTTCCATTCGTCCTGCACGTAAGCCGCGCCGTAGAACGGTCTTAGGTCGATGTTTGCGTTCGGCGGATTGTTGCCACTTTGGATAACAAGCATATTACGATATTGCGTGGCTTGCAATCCTGCTTTCACGGTATTTAGCGAATTAGGGAAATATTCGACGCTCGCATTCGCAGTATAATCGTCGATCGCATTATTCCACGTAAAGGGCTGCGCGCTGGAGCCGACCGTGAACGCCGAGGAGTAACTGCTCGCGCTGAAGCTCACTCTCGAAAATAACTCGCTTCCAAAGACGTGCATCCACTGCGCCGAGCCGGCCTTGTTGCCCCATTGCAAGCCAATATCGTTGACTGCGGTATTCGCGCTGAAGTTTAAATTATCGGAGCCAAGATACCCGCTAAAAGTGATCTTGTCGTTCGGCGAAGGATTTTGTGTAAGCTTTGCATTGAGATCGTAGAAGTAATAGTCTGGAAGACTCAATTTCTGGGTCAGCCCGGTTGCGTTTAGCACTGCATCGATGTAGGATCTCCGGCCGGCCAGTACCAGCGCGCCAGACCCCACGGGCGTTTGGATCGTAGCACTGCTCGAAATAAGCCCGAGATCGACTTTGCCCTTCGTTTGATTGCGGTCGCCATCGATATCCGTCACATTGAGCACGGCGGAAAGCCTGTTGCCATACTCTGCCGGGAATCCACCCTTGATGAGTTCGACATCTTTAATCGCGTCCGGATTGAACGTCGAGAAAAATCCGAAAAAATGCGATGGATTATAGAGCACGCTGCCATCGAGCAGAATAAGGTTTTGATCGGGCGAACCGCCGCGAATGTAGAGTCCACTCGAAATCTCGCTCGATGTTTGGACACCGGGAAGTAATTGCAGGATTCGGAAGAGATCTTCCTGACCCATCTTCGGTAAATTCTGCACTTGCTGCGGCTGGATCGAAACACGCGAGACTTGCGGCTCCTGCCGCTCGCGTTCCTCGGTGCTCTCGACGGTAATTTCCTCTCCTCCGACGCTTTCAGTCACGAGGAGGAACGTCTGCGTTCGCGATTCACCCGGACGAAGCGTCAGTTGTTCTTTAACGGTGCGGTATCCGAGCAGGGAAACTTCGAGCAGTACTTTCTCGCCGCCAGGCACGTGCAGCGAGTAAAAACCGCTGCTATTCGAAATCGCTCCGATATGCTGCGCACGCACGCGCACGGTCGCGCCGGGGATGGTCTCGCCGGAAGTAGAGTCCTTGATGAACCCGGAAATAACGGCGGTATTGGAATCGGGGGCGGTCTCTGCTCTGCCTCGCGTGGGCGCATTGCCGGTGGGCGCATTGCCGGTGGGTGCATTGCCATGCGCCCCTACGGAATTGGCAACGCATAGACCGATGAGCAAAAAGAGAAAAAATCGAGATAAGCGCGACATTCAAAAATGGCTGAAATCCGGAATGGAGGAAAAGCGCGTTAGTTACGGTATGGGCTGACCCAAAGTTTCGATGCTATGCTAACTATAAACACGCGGAAGAAGACGGTCGTCCCATGAGTTTATTGTAACAAATCGAATGGTACTTAGTATAAAAAATCCGTAACCCTGTAAAAATAGGAATTTCTATGCTCGAGCTCATCAGAACATATTACGTCTTCAATTCCTGGGCTACGGACCAAATACTTCACGCGTGCGAACAACTTTCTCCGGAAGAATACAACGCTTCCGGTTGCAGTGGGCACGGCTCGGTCGGCCAGACGCTCGCCCACGCGATCATGGTGCAGCGCGGCTGGTTTGCATGGTTCGATAAAAGCACGGAAATGAAAGAAGCCATTGCCCTTATGCGAACGGACGATGTTAAAACGCTGGCCAATGCGCGTGAGCAATGGGAGTTTGTGCAGAAAGAATCAAATAAATTTCTCGACCGCTTAACGGACGAAGAGCTAAAAGGCGCCCGGACGTTCACACGGATGAATGGCAAGACCGAATCGAAGCCGCTCTGGAAGTTAATGATGCATACCGCCAATCATGGTACGCATACACGCGCGCAGGTCGTCGCGGCCATTCGCCGGTTTGGACATAATCCCGGTAATGTCGATCTATTGAATTATGTGCTGAGTGTAGAGTAGGTGCGCTGCTATGCTTTCGCTCCCATCAGAATTCCAATCGATTTTGTCGCCGGAATGGATTCGAAGACGATTTTAATCATCGCCATGATCGGCACGGAGAAGATCATGCCCCACGGTCCCCAGATCCAACCCCAGAATATCAACGCGAGCAGCACGAGCAGCGGACTTAAATCCATGCTCGAGCCCATGATACGCGGCGTCAAAACACTGCCCCACAGGAATTCTATTACAATAAGCGTAATTGCGACTTCGATAGCGGTACCGAGCGAGCCAAATTGCAGGAATGCAACCAGGATCGGCAGTGCCAGCGCGATGATCGAGCCAATCGTCGGAATAAAGCAAAGCAAAAACGTAACGAGACCCCAGAGTAGCGCCAGATCGACTCCAAATGCCGAGAGGATGATCGTCGCAATAATCCCGCTCACTAAATTCATGAGTGTGACCGTGATAAAATAGCGCTCGGTCTTCTCGTCGATTTTTCGGATGACATTCGTTAAACTTTCAGCATGATCCGGATAAGCCGCTCGGATTTTCCGCTCGAAGAGCCCGTGACCGCCGAGAATAAAAAGCATGAAGAGGAGAATGAGTCCAAGCCCACTCAGCACCGACATGAACCCTCCGGCGCCGGCATAGATCACGGAGAGAATTGCGGAGACCTGCACGACATTCGACCACTTTAAGTCTTTGAGCTGGTCCTGAACGGACTGGGGCGCTCCGTCTAACAAGTGTTGAATCCCGGGAAGTATGGTCTCATTCCAGCGCGCTTCATACCGCGGCAGCGCGGCGATGAGCGATTGTACGCTGGAAATGGCGACGAGCGTGACCATTAACAATACCGCTCCGACCAGCACGAAGACGAGTAAGAGCGCGACCGCCATCGGCACATGGCGGTTCGTCAGATAGACAATGAGCGGACGAAAAATATTCGACAGAAATAACGCGACAACGAACGGCAGCATGACCGGACGCAGCTCGTGCAGTGCCGCGCCTACAATGACTATGGCGATCGCAAGAAGAGGTAAGGTTACACTGCGAGATGTGGTGGTCATTCTGATTCCCGAGAAAGAAAAACTGACTGCAAAGATACGAATGAAGCTGTCTGAACCTTGATTTTATGAGATTTAAGAGATTTTTATGATTGGATCAAAATTCCTTTTTGCTGCGCTCTTTATCATCTTAAACCCCATCTCATAAATCTTATAAATCTCATAAAATCAAGGTTCAGACAACTCTGTTCGTATTTTTGTAAAAATTTCGCCCATGACATTTCTCGATAAAGTTAAAAAAGCGCAGGAAACAAACCGCTCGATGCTCTGCATCGGACTCGATACCGACTGGCAGAAAATTCCGGAATTTCTCCATCGCGCGGAAAATCCGGTATTAGCATTCAATCAAGCAATCGTCGATGCCACGAGCGATCTCGTCTGCGCGTACAAACTCCAGATGGCTTATTACGAAGCGTATGGTGAGCATGGCTTTTATGCCGCGCACCGAACGCTCTCCCGTATCCCCAGCCATATCGTTACGATCGGGGATGTGAAGCGCGGCGACATCGGCGCGACTTCCGAGCAATATAGCTTTGCGTACCAGGACATGTTCGGTTTCGACGCAATCACGATCAATCCACTAATGGGTACCGACGCCGTCGAGCCGTTTCTTCGGCGTGAAGAGCAGGGTGTATTTTTTCTTGGACTAACTTCAAATCCCGGTGCGAGCGATTTCGAATATCTCGAACTCAAAAACGGCAAACGGCTCTACGAAGAGATCACGGATAAAGTCCGCGAATGGAATCAGCCGAAAAAAAATGCCGGCTTGGTCGTTGGCGCGACCAAGCCCGACGAACTCCGCGCCTTGCGAAAGCGCGCCCCGGAATTGCCGTTCCTTATTCCGGGTGTCGGCACGCAGGGCGGATCGATGGAGGAGGTGATCGATGCGAATAACGGCGGCGTCGCAATCGTAAATATCAGCCGCGCCATTGCCGGAGCATCGCGAAAAGAAGATTTCGCAGAAGCCGCCAGGGCCGCCGCGTTGAAGTATGTCGAACAAATGCGGGCCTCCCTGAAATAGTAAGCGACAATCCACGTGCCTGCAATCAAAAGTATCGGAGTTCTTACCAGCGGCGGCGATGCCCCCGGTATGAATGCAGCTATTCGCAGCATTGTACGCGTCGGATTGCAGCGCGGGCTTCGCGTCGTCGGCGTTCAGCATGGCTATTCGGGACTCATCGGCGGCGACTTCATGGAGCTTCGCGCCTTCAGTGTTTCGAATATCATCCAGCGCGGCGGTACGATCCTCAAGACCGACCGCTCCCACGAATTCCGAACCCCCGAAGGGCGCAAGCGCGCCGCCGAACAAATGCGACGCATCGGCCTCGATGCACTGGTACTTATCGGTGGCAATGGCACGTTCCGTGGAGGACATCTCTTCTCGACCGAGCAGAATATTCCGGTCATCGGAGTCCCTTCAACTATCGACAACGATCTCTTCGGCACCGATTGGACTGTCGGCTATGACACTGCCGTAAACACCGCAATCTACAACATCGACAAAATCCGCGACACCGCCGACGCGCTCGAACGGACGTTTTACATCGAAGTTATGGGACGTGCCACCGGATTCATCGCGCTGGATGTTGGCCTCGCATCCGGTGCAGAATATATTTCGATTCCGGAAAAGGAGACCGAGCTCGATGTCCTGCTCGAACTCTTCAACCGGCAGCGCGTCACCAAGCGATCGAATATTATCATTGTAGCGGAAGGCGAGAATGAAGGCGGAGCGCTCGATCTCGCGCAGCGTGTCAAAGCGGCTAACGGCATGGACTACCGCGTCACCATACTCGGACATATCCAGCGCGGAGGAAGCCCCACAGCGCGCGACCGTATCCTTGCAAGCAAGCTCGGAGCCTTCGCCGTCGATTCCTTGCTCAAAGGCGAGACTCGCATGATGGCCGGAGAAACCAATGGCCGCCTTACGACTGTCTCACTCGAAGAGTCCTTCACGAAGCAAAAACCGATCGACGAGGCCCTCATCGAATTAAGCCATCTGCTGGCTATGTGATCTTGAATTGGTGGAATAGAATCGGATCGATCAAAATGAGAAATTTAATTTACAGTATAAATATCAGCGTCGATGGTTGTTGTGATCATACCCATTTTAATCCTGACGAGGAAATGATGGACTATTTTACGCACACCATGGACGATGTTGACCTGCTCGTATACGGACGTAAAACCTACGAGCTGATGGTCCCGTACTGGCCGGATGTCGCAAACGCTCAGTCCGGGACAAAAGCAGAGAATGAATTTGCGCAAAGACTCACCGCCATCGACAAAGTTGTTTTTTCCAAAACATTAGACCGCGTCGAAGGAAATACGAAAATTGTACGTGAGGACCCCGGAGCAGAAATCCTTAAATTGAAAGAGGGAGCAGGTAAAAAAATAGCAATCGGCGGAGTAAGCCTGCCTTCACAATTGATGGAGCGTGGCCTGATCGATGAGTATTATTTTGTGGTCTATCCGGTCATTGTAGCGGAGGGAAGACGGCTGTTGGAGGGTGCCAGCCTTCCAGAGAAGTTAAACTTAAAACTGGTCGATACGAAGATATTTCAATCAGGAGCTATAGGACTTCATTACTTGAAACAGTGACCGCGAAATTTGGGGAAGCAGCCCGACAGTGCCTGAAAGGTCCAGGGACTTCCTATGATTTTCGGTTAAAAAGGATTATCCGAATTATCTTTGGCCGATTCGGTTTATTATACATCGGTTCACGCATCGTCGATGCATGGCGTCCAGTTCAATTATTTTACACCATTTCAACATAATGTCCCAAACGACACTCCAAACAAAGAATATTCGAGATATTGTCATCGTACGCGACGAGCGCGTGGCGTCCCGCTATAAAAACGGCGAGAAGACCGCGATCACCGATTTCATCGAGGACTACATGAACGGCCGCGTGGACATTACCTGCGACCTGCAAGAGCTTATCCGAAACCGGACGCTCTTTTTTAATTATGAGTTCGTTGGCCATCATTTGAAATTTCTCTTTTCACGATTTATTCCGGAAGTCGCGATCCACTCGAAGGCACAGGACGAGCGCGTTATTCGCTCGCACTACGATCGTGGCAACGATTTCTTCGGTGGATTTTTAGGCGACCGGATGGTCTATACCTCCGGTTTTTTCAAGACGGGCCTCGAAGATTTGGAGACCGCGCAGGACCAGAAGCTCGATCTCGTCTGCCAGAAACTTCAACTCAAGCCGGGCGAGCGTATGCTCGATATTGGCTGCGGATGGGGGACACTCGCGGCGCACTCGGCCAAATATTACGGCACCGATTCGACCGGCATTACCATCGCACAAAAAGGCGCCGATTATGCGAACGACCAGATCGCCCGCTGGGGCGTAGCCGATCATGCCCGCGTTCATCGCATGGACTATCGCTCGATCCCGCAGGATAAGTACGACAAAATCTCCTGCCTCGAAATGGCGGAGCATGTCGGTGTAAAATATTTCCAACGATTTATGAAGCAGATCGCCGGACTCCTGAAAGACGACGGCCTGTTTTATCTTCAGATCGCTGGACTTCGCGCGGGTTATCACAAGGAGTCGCTTATTTGGGGCGCGTTCATGTCCGAATATATTTTCCCTGGCGCGGACGCGAGTATGCCGCTTAGTTTTGTCGTGAAACGTTTGGAAGGCGCGGGCTTTGAAATCCACAGCGTCGAAAACGTCGGCATTCATTATTCGTACACGATCCAGAAGTGGTACAACAACTGGCAGCAGCACCGCGAGGCGATTCTATCGGCGTATGGAACGTGGTGGTTCCGTTGCTGGGAAATTTTTCTCGCCTGGTCGGTCGATATTGCGAAGCAGGGTAACTCGACCTGTTTCCAGATCGTCTGCAATAAGAATCAGGATACGTACAACCGTCCGCGGTTTTTTAGCGGCATCAATCTCGGCGAGCGGGACCTGCTGGGCAAGCAGCGCGTGGCCTCGGGGGGAGTGCCGGTTGCCTGACAATTGGTTTTAAAAATATGTTCTAACGTATTGAAAAAGCCCCATTAGGGGCTTTTTCATTTTAGTTATTTTTCAACTTT
>DASZLH010000220.1:0-7414 GCA_035552495.1 Kapaibacterium sp. (SeqCode)
TCACGGTCAACGCCGGCCACGGGCTCAACTACCACAATGTCGAGCCGATCGCCGCGATCGGCGAGATCGTCGAGCTCAACATCGGCCACGCCATCATCGCCCGGGCGCTGTTCGACGGCCTGGCGAAGGCGGTGAGCGACATGAAAGCGTTGATGCGCGCAGCGCGATGATCTTCGGCATCGGCATCGACGTGCTGAAGGTGGATCGCGTCGAGGGCGTCTACGCACGGCACGGCGAGCGCTTCGTCAAGCACCTGCTCATGCCGGAAGAGCGCCTGCAGCTCGAGCGCACGGCCCGTCCGGTCCGTTTCCTGGCGATGCGCTTCGCCGCCAAGGAGGCCATCGTCAAGGGCATGGGCACCGGCTTCGCGCACGGCGTGTGGATCCGCGACGTGGGCATCGTGCAGAACGCCTGGGGGAGACCCGAGGTGGTGTACTCGGCGCGCGGCGCGCGGGTGCGCGACGGCCTGGGAATCGGCGAGGGTCACGTCACGCTCACCGACGAGGCGGGACTGGTGGTCGCGGTGGCGGTCCTGATGCGCGCGCCGCGCGCCGTGCCCGGCACGGCATGAACACCCTGATCTTCGACATCGAGACCGTACCGCTGAATTTCGAGCAATCCTTCGATGCGGCACAGCAGGAATATCTGTTGCGCGGCTGCACCACGGACGAAGAACGCGAGCAGCGCAAAGGCTGGGGCGCGCTCAATCCTCTGACGGGACAAGTCGTCTGCATCGGCACGCTCGTGCATGAGACGAAAAAAGGGAGCGCGCTTTACCTCTACAACGAAGCCTCGGAAGATGTTATCGAGCATGAAGGCTATACGTTCGGCTATCGCGCGTTCACGGATGAAGCTGCGCTACTCCAGCATTTTTGGAATGGCCTCTCCAATAAATTTGGAGCGGTCGTCACATTCAACGGCCGAAATTTCGATTGCCCGTTTCTTATGCTCCGCAGCGCCGTGCTCGGCATACGTCCTTCCGTCAACATGATGGCCGGCACGCGGTGGGATTTCAAAGTCGGAGGAAATTCGAGCGACCGCTTTAGCGGCATCGAACATATCGACTTGCAGGACAAACTCTGCTTCAACGGCGGCTTCGATAAACAAGGCGCGACCCGAAAATTCAATCTCGATTTTTATACGAAGTCGTTTGGAATTGCATCACCCAAATCCGAAACGATTGCAGGCGATAAAGTCCCGAAGTTTTTCGCCGAAGGCCGTTCCCGCGAAATAGCTGAATATTGCATGAGAGACGTCCGCGCCACAAGCGACCTGTATGAAAAATGGTCCGCGTTGCTGAAGTTTTGATTGCCAATTTCGGAATTTCTGGCATTAGGTGAAAGATGGAAAATGGTTGCCAATTAATAAACTGCGAAATAGGTGGTCAAGTAGGCAGCTTGACTGCACACAACGAACGTCTCCGTGTGCAGGGAAGCGTCTGCTTCCCGGTGGGATTGTCTGAACTCGAATTCTTCGCCAAGTTCAGGAGAAGCTAATGCATGATTGAGATGAATCGCTGACGGACGCGCAAAATTCCGTATTTTTGCAGGACAAAGACGTTCTCCCGTGTGTTTAAGAGTCTGTTCATAACAGGCCGAGGGCTGTTCAATAATTCATGACACATCAATTCGACGTAATTATCGTAGGCGCGGGCGGTGCAGGGCTTCGCGCAGCAGTAGAAATTCCGAGTCCATATACGTGCGCGGTGCTGACGAAAGTGCACCCCTTGCGCTCCCATACGGGTGCGGCGCAGGGCGGCGTGTGCGCGGCGCTGGGTAATCTGGAAGAAGATAATCCGGAGTGGCACGCGTTCGATACCGTCAAAGGCTCGGATTATCTCGGCGATCAGGATGCGATCGAGACGATGTGTAACGATGCTCCGCGCGCGATCGTCGAGCTGGAACACATGGGGATGCCGTTTAGCAGAACGGCAGAGGGCAAGATCGCGCAGCGCCAGTTTGGCGGACATACGAGGCCGCTCGACCCAAGCGATCCGGATTCGAAACGCGTCGCGGTCAAGCGCGCGTGCTATTCCGCCGACCGCACCGGGCATGTGATGCTGCACACACTCTACGAAAATTGCGTAAAAAATAACGTCCGATTTTTCAGCGAATTTTTCGTGACCGAACTGCTTGTCGAGAATGGCATATGCTCTGGCGTTGTCGCGATTGAAATTTTGACTGGAGAAATCCATACATTTCACGCGAAGGCGGTGATGTTCGCGACGGGCGGCGATGGACGTATCTGGCAGATCACATCGAACGCGCACGTCGGTACTGCCGATGGGTTCATGCTGAGTTACAAGGCAGGACTTCCACTGGAAGACATGGAGTTCATGCAATTTCATCCGACCGGCTTGTGGAAGCTTGGAATTCTCGTTTCGGAAGCGGCGCGAGGCGAGGGTGGAATTCTGCGGAATAAAAATGGCGAGCGTTTCATGGAGCGTTATGCACCGACCGTAAAGGACCTCGCACCGCGCGACATGGTATCGCGCGCGATCATTCAGGAGATCAATGAAGGCCGTGGATTTACCGGTTCCGATGGGACGCATTACGTGCATCTCGACCTCACGCATTTGGATCCCAAAATTGTCAACGAGAAGCTGCCGGAAATCACCGGTTTTGCGCGCACGTATCTTGGCGTCGAGCCAACGAAGGAAGGCGTGCCCGTACAGCCGACCGCGCATTATGTCATGGGCGGCATTCCGACGAACGCCGAGGGGGAGGCCCTGCTCGATAATACCGGTAAGACCGTCCGTGGATTTTATGCGGCGGGAGAGTGCGCTTGCGTGAGCGTGCATGGCGCGAACCGCCTCGGGACGAATTCACTGCTCGATCTCATTGTCTTCGGGCGCCGAGGCGGTAAAGCGATGACGCAATTTTTACGGAATGGGGCGGAGTTGCCGAAACTTGCAGCAGGAGCCGGTGAGTATACGCGCACGAAAATCGCCGAGATAAAATCTCGCGAGAACGGCGAGAAGCCCGCGCCGATTCGATCTTCGTTGCAAAAGATCATGATGAAGGAAGTCGGAATTTTCCGAAATGCCGAAGGCCTCGGACGCGCGCTCAAAGAAGTGAGCGAGCTGCGCGAGCGCTACAAAAATGTTGTCATCGACGACAAAGGTGTGCAGTTCAATACCGATCTGCTCGAAGCGATCGAGCTTGGGAATTTGCTGGATACGGCGGCGATTGTAATCGAGTGCGCTCTGAACCGGACCGAATCGCGCGGCGCGCATTCCCGCGAAGATTTCCCGGACCGCGACGACAAAAACTGGATGAAGCATACTTTTGCTTTCCCAAATGGCGGTGCCGCGCCGAGGCTCGCCTATAAAGATGTTGTGGTCACGAAGTACCAGCCGAAAAAGCGAGTCTATTGATAGCAGATAGAAGAAAGCGGATTGTAAATAGCAGAAGGTGGATACTTTCTACGATATTAGTACTATCCACTATCCACTATCCACTATCCACTGCGGAAGCCCAGAACATGCCCCATGAGGCTGGCTTCTGGTTTGCCACGAACGGTCAGGTGCCTCTTATCAAATCGAACGAAGTTAACCGGGGATTCTATATCGATCCCACGATAGAACATGCCTATTATAGTTTTACGACAAATGGCATTCAATCCCTTTCGGTGTTTGTCGAACATGTAGATGAAACCAGACCCTGGATTGGCACATGGACAAACCAATTATTAAATGGCGGCTCGTCGAATTTTCCTGCATCGGTTCAGGAGAATTTATTTATGACGACGCTTGGCCTCGAAACCGTGCGGACACTGTTGAGCGAATCTGGATTTCGTCTCGGCGCAGGCCTGGGGCTTGGCTATGCCCTCGGTGGCGCTTCTGCGACTGTCCGTAACACTTCGACGAATCAAATTACGAATTACAATTCCACCAATGCGTGGAGCGGGCTATTCCTTGAAGGATTTTTACGCGCTCGATATTCTCTTTTCGTTACAAGCCAATATGATTTTGGCATAATGGCGATGGGCCGCTTCTGGGGATTTCCTGCTATTGGTCCGATCGGAAGTCCCGGCGGCCAATATAACGGTCCGCAACTGCGCGCGCTAAGCGAGTTCGGATATCTCGCTGGTCTGTCGGTCGGCTTTTAAAAAAAGCGGACCCGATCTATTCATCGATGCAAGCGCGATACACTGTTTCCGGTTTGTGTCGAAAAATGCACACTCCGCGCAATGATCGAGATTCCGTTCGAGGAGTGTAAGATCGTTAACGTTCTCGTTTCTTCGAATGATCTCGATCATCCGTTCGCACTCCATCTCCATATTTGCAAATCGGTCACTCTCGAAAGTATAACGAACGAGCTGCTCGCGTTCCGTATAAAAAAGCGCCGCGTTAATTCTTTTCTCTTCAGGGAATAAAAGATGGACTAAATAGGCATAAAACCCGATCTGGAATTCATATCGTGCGTTCTTCAACTCCATGCGTTTTGGGTCTGTGGCGGCATCGGTTTTATAGTCGAGGACCGTCCATATATTATTCGTATCGCGATAGAGGCAGTCGATGATTCCGTATAATATATCGCCGCTCTTAAGGCGTGCCTGTAAAGCGTATTCTTTTCGGCTGTCACTGCTCGAAAGTACCTCGCGCGAAAAATCGGATTGCAGGAAATGGAGCACATGTTTCCGCGCGGCTAATTCATATCGTGCTCGTTCGCGCTCGTCCAATAGATCGAGCGAAAAAAAGATATTGCTAAGCTCGCGTTGAAACCGTTCAGTATCGAGGGTTCCATCGGATGAAATACTATCGATTTTATCGAACAACTTATGTACGATTTGCCCGAGCAGTTTTCCCTGGACAGTCTCAGAATTCCGGTCGGCTTCGAAATCGTACGAAGCGAGCTTGGGCTCTTCCGGCATTCCAAGCGCGTACGCGAGATGGTATTTCGTCGGGCATTGGCGCAGTGTAAGGAACTGGGTCGCGCTATACCGGCCATGCGGGAGCAGCACCGGCAGCGGCATCAAATGGATTGGTCCGACTTCCAACGGTTCCGTTACTGTTGTGTTTTGCTCTTCTACTGGAATATCCGACGCCACTCGTATGAGAGGAATTGAAATCGGAATAACGGCTTCCGATATTTGCTGCGAACCGCTGTCGTATCGTTCGATACGCTCTTCTAATTCTATGGAGGCAACGGAGGGGTCTTTTGCAGCAGGCAGCACATCCAGTAGCCACGCAAGCCAGCTTTCCTTATTCGAAGTATTGGAAATGGTCGAAGAGAGAATAAGGTGGTCGCGCGCGCGTGTGAGCGCAACGTAGAAAATCCGTTTTTCTTCGGCGATCGTGGTATGTTTTGCGCGCAGCCGAATGAGTTCAGCAATGAGGGGCTTGCGGTCCGCATCGCTGTATTTTATCTGAAGGCCATGCTCTTTATCGAGCAATCGAGTGTGATCGAAATGAAATTTCTTTTGCAGGAACGGTACGATCACAATGGGGAATTCGAGTCCTTTTGCGGAATGCACGGTCATGATGCGGACGGCGCCCGAATCATTGGGTATATCGGCTTGCGATTCGTTTTCGTTTTCGTCGATTAAATATTGCACGCGATCGACGAAATCGAAGAGGCTCGAGAACCCACTCGCATCGGAATCGCGAGCCTGCGCGAGAAACTTCTCGAGGTTCACAACTTTTTGTATTCCGTTTGATTCGGTGGCGAGCGTGGCAAAGATGCCGGTCTGGGCATATATTTTCTCGATGAGTAGCGCGGCGCCGGTGCGGCCTGCGAGCGTAAGTCCTTCACGAAGTTGATGGACGGCTCGGACCAGTTGCGGCCGCTTGTTCAATTCCGTATAACTTTGGAATTGATCCCAGAAACTCCAGGGATCGTCCAACGCGCGGCGGTGCTTCGACTGATGATGCGCGATCTGATATAAATCGACTTCCGACAGCGCGAAAAATGGAGAGCGAAGAACGGCTGCCAGTGCTACATCATTTGCGGGATTGACCAGAAAATTCAGATAACTCGATATGTCGAGTATCTCTTGTTGGCCGTAAAATCCCGCGCCTTTGGCGACCGTATAGGGAATATCCGCCGTGCGGAGCGCCTGCTCCAGTGCCGGAAGGTGCGTACGCGACCGAAGCAGGATGGCAATGTCCTTGTGTAGAGCCCGGCGAATAGTACCGTTATCCTCTACAGAATAACGTCCACTGGTGTCGTTAACAATCTGCCAAATTTTCAGCGCAATAAGTTGCGTTTCATCCGCTTCATCCGTTTCGTTTTCTTCTGTTGTTTCTTCCGAATTATTTACGACTCGGCTAACGAGCGGGCTAATCCATTCCACGCTTCCGGCGATGGGCGAAGTACGGCCTTGCACAAGACTGGCATATTCGACTTCCTCGATACCAAACTCCGATGACAGCTCCGAATGCATGACGGAGCCGAATAACTTATTGACGATTGCAAGTGGACCCGAAGTCATTCGAAAACTTTCGCGTAGCGAAATAGAGCCGCGCTCTTCTTCCGGGGAGAGTTGAAGTTCGGCGGATTCTTCCAGTGCGAGCGTCGTGAGATCCTGCGCCGCAATCACCTCACGTGTTTGCCGAAAGATCGTAGCATCGGCATTACGGAAAGTATAGATCGATTGCTTTGGGTCGCCAACGATCGTCAGGTTATTGCGCGAGCTGAAACGCTCGGTAAGGTGCTGCGCGAGTTCGAACTGGTTCTCGTCCGTATCCTGATACTCGTCGATCATAATGTACCGGAACTGCGCGGCAAGCTCCGCTCGGATGCGCGGGTCTTCGAGGAGTTTACGAAATCCCCAAATGAGATCGTCGAAATCGAGCAGGCTGTACGCGGCTTTATTTCCGGTATATTCGCCCAGTACGTCTTCGTATAATTCGAATGCCGCACGCAATAATTTCAAATAATCACGATGCTCTTCTTCGAAGGCTGCTTCCGAAGCAGGAGATGCTTGCAATAGGGGACAAAGGGAGTTAAAGCGATCGATGAAGCTCGGGACACTTGCATCCAACAATGGCGGTAAATGTTTGAGATCGATACGTTTGGAGTTCAGAGTATCATTGCCCGTAATTAAGAGATCGCAAAGGTGATAGAAAGCAAAGGCGGATTCGAATACTCCTTCGGCATGAAGATAAAGCTCGAATGGCTCCGTTAATTTTTCAGCTTCTTTCCCATTTTTTCGATATTGGAGGAGATCGCAAATAAAATCTCGGGTAGAACTGCTTTGAGAATACTGCAATAAATACTCGAACTCACTCCGCCACTGCGCAATAATATCAGTATCGGACTTCGAGAGCAGTTCTCTTTTTACGCGTTCGCTTCGGCTTCGGTTATCGAGGAGTTTGCGAACGAGCTCGGTAACTTCCGCGCGGCCCAGCGCGCGAAACAAATGCAGGACCGGTGGTTCAATCGGTTTTTCATACGCTTCATCGAGCGCG
>DASZLH010000221.1:0-7643 GCA_035552495.1 Kapaibacterium sp. (SeqCode)
AAATAATTTGTAATTCCGTAATAAGGAGGTGAGGTTAGAAGCAATTTTGCCCCGTGAGGAAGCTTATTCTTTTCTGAGAGCGATTTAAGGATTTGGCGACTATCGCCAAGATAAATACTTCCTCCATCAATACTTAAGTCTCCCTTTGCATATCTCCATGCGATCTTCTTCATCATAAACTCCACTGGTTGACGTTTTGGGGGCTTCATTTTATTTGCTTTCCACCATTCAATCGAATAATCAGGGCTCATTGATTTTGTCTGTCTCATTTGATTTGAAAAAGCGGAGTCAATTTTCCCATGAAGATCTACAAGAATTAATGCCATGGCAGTCCAATCAGCTTTATTTCTCCTCCAATTAAGTTGATTTCTGGCTGCGACAAGGAAATTTAAGACATCATCTGAATAACACAATTTAAAAAATGGAGGAAGCTTTGACGCTTCAGTCTTATATTGATGTGCAATTTTTCCAATAGATGCTATTCTATCTTCGACATCGATTCTCACCGCAGGATGAAGTTTCGCTTGCCCATATACCCATCCTACGGGATTTATCTCACTTCCTACTGCGATTCTATCATTCGTTACAGCGGAGAATAATGTTGTACCTCGTCCGGCGAAAGGGTCGAGGACTCCATCGCCACATTTAGTATAATTTTTCACGACACGATCGCTGAAGGACACGGGGAACATCGCGTAATATGGCCCGACGCCAGCCCACCTACTTTCAGCGGTAGAATATTTCCCGGAAGATTTCATGTTTTTTGAGGAAGCATCAGAGCCGTTGCAAGTTGCTTAAGAACTTTCTGGCCTAGGTGAAGTGGAATCGCTGCTTGCGCATGTGCAGCGACAATCGGAGATAGCGCATTCGGGTATCGAGATGTCACTAACTTGTCAAGCAACTCGCAAATAATTGGGAACTTTGGATAAAGCGAAATGTCGCTTGAATCGAGGGTATCTTGTTCCGGAGTCAGAAATGGTAATGTAGCAACAATCCTGGCGCCACTTGCGGCCTTGTAGAAGAACTTGCGGCCGAAGTATGTTTGGGAACCGTAGCGCTTCGAACTGTCTGAATTAATGATTCGCTGTTTAATATAAGAATCGGGGAGGAGAAAATACGATCGCGATTGAAATCGATCTGATCCATCTTCTAGTCGGTCCATCTCTTCAAAATGAGAAACAAACGTTCCGCTTTTCTCGATACCGATAACTATAAGATCACTACCGCCTTCATCATGCGCCTTTTGATTAAGCCGCATCAATTCTGCTTGAATTGCTGCGCTCAACCATGCAGGTGGACCGAATACCGCTAAGGGGCCATCGAGAAAAAACGCTACATCATTTAGTTTTCCTAACCACCCACGACTTTCAAAGCAACGTAGCAAATGAACCAATAACAAGCGCTCCCAAATTTGCATGATAAGGCCAAGAGCCTCTCCATTTGATCCTGATTCATTTACGAATCTTTCCTGAATACGCAACGCATCTGTCGGGTAGAGAGGTCGTTTTAAAGAACACGGACAAGTATCCACACTCATTCCTATTCTCACATTATTGTCACAGTCAATATTGGGACAACGGATTTCTACACTCGGTTTATAGGCCAGCAGTGAATTGTAAGTATCGAGGAGTGTAGTATTGTCTTCTTCGTCAATTATTGCGTCATGGAAGAGGTCGAAAACCGCTTCCCTGAAAGAGTCAGAAGCCGAGTTATTTGTACGCGTTATGACATTGCAACCAGGAAGTGCACAAGCTTCCGAAGATGGCTCTTCGGTTGTACGATAAAGTACAGGGTTAACAGGGCGATGTTCATCAAGACGATCTAACTCCGCCAAGTTAACCATTACCGACGCAACAGAGACATATCCAACTTTTGCCCCTGGGTACCCATTCTTTACGTCAACCTCCGCGTAGCTTCCATCAACTGCGAGCACGATCGAGGGAAGAGTGCCTTCAGCTATTGGCGCAGGGCTGGGAATGAGTTCTTTTGTAACGATCCCGGAATATAAAACCCGCGATCGTTTAAGAAGCTGCTTAACGCGCTCTGATTCGGCTATTCTCCGAAGCGGCTGGTAGTGAGCGAATTCGTTTTGATAGGGCATATTTAATCTCCGGCGCCTTCCTCAATACTGAACCGATCCACTTGGATAGGGACTATATACGGATTAGATAAAGTCTTCATTCTTAGAAACCCTCGATCTTGTGCTCGAATAATGCTCTGTTCGTAATCTGCGAAGTCATAAAATTTCCGAAGCTCTCTGGTTTCGTCGGTGTTATTAAGGTGTCCGATAAACCAATTCGCTGTATTCCTCAAAATATTTTTTTGAATAGAGGATACTTCTTGGGTAGCGTATACGAGACCAATATGAAATTTCGCGCCTTCTTTTGCAGCGCGTACCCATACGTCCTTTAGATCGTCCTCTTTAGAGGACGGCAAAACATTATGAGCCTCCTCTACATAAATTAGCATTTCTGCGGGCGATTGTCCTGTTCTAAACGCAATTTGGTTCTGTTCAAATATATACTTCATCACACGATCTGCGGCCGCTTTGTTTATTTCTGAATCCCCACTTGACTGGTCAACGATGACAAGTTTACCTTTTTTCAAATGTTCGTATATATCCGCTGCATAATCGGATGATGTGCTGGGAGTATGCCTGTCGGCAACTTTTCCAATTTGCCTTGAACCATTCGGATATGCAAACATCTCTAATACTTTACGCAGGTCATCGTCTGCCCACGAACCGGAGCTGCTGGTTTGGACGTATGTAGCGTCGAACTGGGCAAACCCGGATGCATTATCTTTGATGAATTCTCTCAATATACTGCCGGCTTGTGCTATTTCACCCCAAGTTGGAGTCGGCTTTGCGAGCATAGTAGCGCAGTTCGCGTAATCGGTCGCACTGGCACTACCTGAATTCGCAAGAGCTGTCATGATCTCTTTATTAAATAATCCCTTAGTAAAAGGCTTGACGCTTCCTGGTGCGGCGAATCCGGCCTTCGAGAGTAGCGCCCTGTAAAAGAGAACTCTGCGTTGATGCCTTGTGGATGCAGAGCGATCGCTCGGATCTGGCGACTCGAATCTGACATCACGAAAGTTTGAGATAAATTTTGTATTACTATCGCCAGCGAGAAAAGAATCAATTATCTCTTTTCCGTTTTGCAAGTTATCATCCAGATAAAAATTCAGGAGCATGAGGATTCGATTTGGATCATTGGGATGAGGTGCAATACCATACGTGATTACATCAGACTCGAATTCCTTTCGACGCGATTGTGGAGCACAATGAGCGACATTCTTAATAGCATTAGGATTTTCTGTACCCTTCGATTGATCCTGCACGTTTTCATTTGCATATTCGCCATTTGGATCGAATACCAATTGACCGACTCGGGTTTCTTTTTCCCATCGCAGTGCAAAAATGGATTTAAGAATGATTTTAGTTGTATTCGATTTGCCGCTTCTCGTCATTCCAAAAAGTGCCGTCTTCTGGCTTAGTAGATCAGTTGGTGTGATTGCAACATTGACATTTGAGATTTGCTGGAATGGTCTATTGGTTGATGCGTAGCGAACATGCCCGATGGAGACAAGAGGTACCTCGCTTATTCCGTAAATGAACGGATCGCGAAAATTCACGATTGTTTCGAGGATTTCCCCTCTCGGCTTATAAACTTTGAGCCCACGGTTTGGGTAATAATTGCTAATATCTGAACCGAAGCAAAGTCGCCACAAAGGCTGCTCATCTCCTCCGAAATTATTCAAATAGAATGTTCCTATCACTCGGCAGCGGATTCCTGCATAGCTAAGTATATTGTGAGTTGAAGCATCCATCACACTTCGATCATCCCAATTTACATCGAGTTCACCACTTACACGCTGCGCATTTTCAACCCTTACTCTTCTGGCCTCTTCCGCGTTTGGCAGATCGGCATGATCAATGACTCGAAGGAGTATGAGACTTGCTTCTTCCTCATCTACCTTGACTGTACCTCCTGCCGTTATTCGAGTAGCGAGAAGGAATGAGAGTGCAGGAATTCCTCCAACTTGTTTACGATAAAAATCGTGTATTTGAACGATTGCTTCATTATAACTTAGAGACACGACATCTCCGACATAAGCCTCTTTTTCTAGAAGACCTTTGAGCAAAGCAGAAGCATCTTCAGCCTCGGCAGCTGGGGCTTCTATTAACTTTTTGCCTACGGACGAAATAAGGTTTGCCATAGTTTTGCGGACAATTGAGTTCTAAACAATTTTTCGAATTAAAAAAAAGAATTTTCTTGAAAACCATTTTACTGACGCCCGTAAAATGGTGCCTATTACCGTACCCACAAATATACGGATTTGTTAGCCCAGTGTACCCATTCTCAATTCTGTTAACTAATGGCTGCGGCTCTCGCCGCAGCCAGCATTTTACTCCACGACCATCTTGGTGATCTGTGGCGGCTTGCCTTCGGGGCGGAATTCGCAGAAGAAGACGCCGGTCCCCAGGTCTTTTGCGCTCACGGAGACGGAGTACCGGCCTTGCGCGAAGTTTTGGTGATCGATGGGCCGCGCGATTTCGCGTCCGGTTGGGTCGAGGATGCGGAGCGTGATGATCGTATTGTCTGCGCCGACATCGAACGGAATGTTCGTCTCGCGCGCATCGCCACCAAAGGGATTCGGCGTATTTTGATTGACGAACGTCGCCGAGGCCTCGCCCGCAATAATGCTCGTGCTTCCGCAGGCATTCTCCACGGTGATCGTGCCACTCTGCGTTATCGCGGCGACTTCCTTGCTTTCGGGAAATACCGGCATCGCCGTCAGCGTGGAAACATCGCCCGTCTGCGTGTTCGCGTCGATCAGGAATGTGATCATCAGTAAATTACCCGGACCCGTCAGCGTATCGGTGAGCGAGGAAATATCGTAATCGAACGAGCCCGGCAGATTATTGCTGATCTTCACGTTCCAGTTTGGCGATGGATCGAGAATTCCTGCGCCAATGGAAATCAGGCTCGCGATAGTCGGATCGTACTGCACCGACCCGCTCAGATGCTGAATGCCGAGCGATGCGGGAATAGCAGAACTGAGTTTGAGGTAGGCGAAAATCTTATCGCCGGGCCTTCCCGCGTAACTTCCGAAACCGATCTGCGCCGGCAATGGCGCTTTATCGCTCGCGGTGAGATCGAGCGAGAACGTCGTCCCATCATCTTCTTTGAATGTGATCGTCGCGGTGCGCGGCGTGAACTGCATCGGCGTCGTCGCGAGGAAGTTCACCGAATAATTTGCCGTACCGTTTTCGTCGATAGAGGTATCGGCAGGCATATTCGGCGTGAAGTCGGCGGCGTTTGGTCCGGCGATCGTCCACGACGTAATGAGCGGCCAGTTACCGTTATTCGAAAGTGTGAACGGTTCGTTCGAAGTGGTGCCGATCGTCCGCGTTCCAAAGTCGATGAGCGAAGTAGATAGTATGGGAACAGGCTGCGCGCCAATGCCATCGAGCGTGATCGTATCGTTGCCGTTATTCAGGAATTTACCGTGACTGATGAGCACCGCTTGCGCTGGTCCTATCGCGGTCGGGCTGAACGACACGACGATCGGAGAATTCGATTGCGAATTCACGGTCAGGCCTCCACTCGGAGTTGCGCTAAATTCCGAACCCGGATTAACTTGTAATTGCGTCACCGCAAGTGCGACAAGCGATGTATTAATGACCTGAATGTTGCGCGTGCTTGTGGTATTGACTCGGACTTTTCCAAAGTCGATCGAAGTGGAGTCGAGCGCGAGAAAATCGGAGCGGTCCCGCCCGATGATGCGCACGTTGCTCACCGTTCCATCGTCGAAATAAAACGCAAGGTCGGCTTCGTGGTACGGCAGTTCGGGATGCGTGGGGCTAAAGCGTACCAAGTAGCCACGCACGCCGCCATCGGCTGCAGAGTCAAGCGCCACGCGATCAACCTTGTCGCCACTCGGAGTAATAATGGTAAACTCGTTGTACTGGTCGTTCGTCTTGACGATCCTCGCTGCAAGCGGCCAATCGCCGGCGTTGGTAAGTGTCAATTCCGTATCGCCGCTAACGGTATTGATCGTGACCGTTCCAAAATCGATGAGGCTATCGGAAAACACGGGAACACCAGCGGCGCCAATGCCCGTCAGCGGAATCGAATCTTCCTTGATGTCGCCATCGCGAGCGTGCAGGTAGCCGGTAAACGCCCCGCGTGTTAACGGTGCGAAGGTGACGGTCACACTCGCAGAAGCATTCGCGCCGACATTGGCGCTGGGTTGCATCGGAGTGAATGGCCCGCCGGTGGGTGTCGCCCAAATCGTCCCGACACTTAGTGGAATCTGCGCGCCATTGGAAAAGGTCGCGAGCTTCGGGTTATTATACCCGACTCGCACTTTACCGAAGTCGATACCGGCGGTTGAAAATTGTACGAACTGCGCTGCTTCTTTTGCGATCAAAGGAACATCGTCTTTCGTGCCATCGCAATAGGTAATTTCGAGCGTCGCATAATGAGTATTTCCGGTGCGGCTGGTCGTTACAAAAGTAACAGATACTCGAAGTGAGTCAATACTTCCATTATGCAGCGAATCGGGAAGCTGCAACGTACTCACCAGTTTGAAATCGGTATCGCCCACGATCTGGACGTTGCAGATGGACATCGGATAATCTCCGGTGTCCTTGATGAAAGTCGATTGTTTGCCCATCGAGTCGGTCGGCAGCACGCCGAAGGACAAAACGGGCGGAGTGAACGCCGGCATCGGTCGCGCGCCATTTCCATATAAATAGATGGAGTCGATCTGGCCGTTGACATTCATGTGCAGCCAACCGCTCGCGGGGCCGTCGCCCTTAGGCGTGAACGTAAGGTCTAACGAATCGCGACCTGCGGCGAGCACAGCCGGAGCCGGCCCTACAAGCTGGAACGCTCCCGTCAGCCACCACATGTTTACCAGATTGATGCTATCCGAAAAGTTTTGAGCTGCAAGCGAGGAGTTCGTGAGCATCAGCGACCGGTGCTCCGTATCCCCAATTCTCACGGTGCCAAAATCGACCGACTTCGCATCGTAGGTGATACGCGGGCGTTGTTCATCGCCAGATAAATAAATTATCTTAGGCTGGATCGCATTATCGAAGTAAAACGAGAGGCAGGCCGTTAGATGATTATCGCTCATCGTGGACGGATGGAAAGTAATTGTATAGACACGCATCGTTCCGGCATCGAGCAGGAATGTCGCATCGTTTGGTTCGACACTATAGGCGGCTGCGTTCGAACACCCGAGCGTCGCGCTTACGACATGCGCTGTCCAATTGCCGGTATTACGGATCGTGTCGTATCGGACGGATGTCCGGCCGCTGCGGACCGTTCCAAAATAGAGGGTCGTATCGGTAATGAATAAAATCGGCTCAGCGCCATCGCCGGTCAGCCGGACGGAATCGACGCGGCCGCTCGAAGCACGAAAATAAACCCATGCGCCATAATGCACGCGCGCCAACGGGCTGAACTTGATATCCACGGGATATTCCGACATCTTGACGACGAGGAGCGGGGGCGTCTGGGAAGTCGAGAACACCCCCGAGGGTGTTCCGGCATCGTTGCTGAACCAGATGTTCGTGATCTGAAGCGAGCCCGAACCGGAGTTCGAGATGACGAGCTCCTGAGTGGCAG
>DASZLH010000222.1:0-3971 GCA_035552495.1 Kapaibacterium sp. (SeqCode)
TTTTATTAAAGGCAATAGTAATCCAGTAAATCCATCTAATCCGCGTAATCCAGGTTCAGGTTTATTATGAAAATCCCTTTAAACTATAGCTTTCGTTCGCTCTGGACGCGCAAGCTTACGACTATTCTCACGATTGCTGGCGTGGCACTCGTTGCGTTCGTGTTTACTGCCGTACTCATGCTTGCCGACGGAGTAAAGAAAACGCTCGTCGCTACCGGTTCGGACGATAATGCTATTGTGCTCCGAAAATCGGCCGAGAGCGAAACGCTCAGCATCATTACGTTCGATGAGGCCAATGTGATCGGCACGCAGCCGGAAATCGCGGTAGGCAGAGACGGTAAGCCTCTGCTGACGAAGGAAGTGATCACGCTTATTAATCTTCGCAAACATGGCGCCGGCCCAAGCGATCTATCGAACGTGACGGTACGCGGCGTTACCACCGATGGAGTCCTGTTGCGCCCGCAAGTGAAAATAACATCGGGACGCATGTTCAACTTTGGCGCGTCCGAACTCATTGTGGGCAATGAAATTTCCGATCGTTTCGATGGCATGGAGATCGGAAGCTCGATAAAATTTGCTGGACGATCGTGGAAGATTGTCGGCCATTACGATGCCGGTCGCAGCGGATTCGCTTCGGATATCTGGGGCGATGAGAACCAAATTCTTCAGGCATTTAACCGGCAGGCTTTTTCTTCTATCGTGCTTCGCCTTCGCAACCCGAACGACTTTAACGCACTCAAAGCCAAGTTCGAAAGCGATCCGCGCATGAACGATCTTAAGATCGAGCGCGAAAAACAATTCTATGCGGAGCAGTCCGAAACCCTCGGTAATTTTATCCGCATATTGGGAATTGTCATTACGGTCATCTTTAGTTTTGGCGCAATGATCGGCGCGATGATTACGATGTACGCCGCGGTTGCGAACCGCACAGTCGAGATCGGCACACTCCGCGCATTGGGATTCCGGCGAAGAAATGTGCTCAGCGCATTTTTGATCGAATCGCTTTTTATCGCGTTACTTGGGGCTGGCGTCGGACTGGTATTCGCATCGCTGCTTTCATTTCTTACGATCTCGACGACCGATTTCAGTTCGTTCTCCGAAATCGCATTCGGCTTTTCGCTCACGCCCGGCATTATAGTCGGCACGCTGATTTTCGCAGTCGTGATGGGATTTGTTGGCGGATTTCTCCCCTCGTTCCGTGCCGCGCGGCTCGATATTATTAATGCGCTGCGGTCTGCATAAAATCATCGAGGTAGAATCTTCCTATTAGAAGCAATATTGAAACAGACTGAGCGCGGTTCTTCAGTCTGATCCCAAATGTCCTTTTAAAGGTCCGATTTCGATGTGTGATATTCGGATGTAAGAGTTGTTTTACTCCCGGCGAGAGATGTATCTGCTTGCGCAAATTCATTGCAATCCGTATAAAACGGCGCGTAACTTTGCCGATTCATCGGTGTTAAGTATATACGTTGAGTATTTCTCTCGAATGATATTTCATATATCGGATGAAAAGCTATAGGATTCAGAGAGTGTTTGGAGTTATTGCACTGGCTGCTGCCTTTGCAAATCCCGCGCATGGGCAAGGCATCACTTCGTCCGGCACCGATTTTTGGGTCGGATTTTTTCCGAATGAGCATCTCGGCAACGGCCGGCCGCTGACAATGCTCACCGAACTTTTCCTGGCAAGTACTGCTGCCGATACTGCGCTTGTTACGTATGATGGACAGACCACGGCCTGGCCTCTGGCTGTGAATTCCGTACGTACCATCGACCTCCAAACTCGCGGTATTACAGATGTCCCCGAAACGCCAATAGACCGGTCGGTCCATATACAAACGCACGCGCCAATCAGCCTCTATGGATTTTACGATGAGTATGGTTCTGGTGTCGGAGGATCGCCGGATGGTTTTCTCGGTCTGCCGACCAATTCTCTTGGCACCGAATATTATACCGTAAATTACACGGAGTACAGCAACTTTGCAGGTATCGAGGTAGCAGAGTTTCTTGTAATCGCGCCATACGATAGCACAGTTGTTACGATTACCTCGAAGTCTCATACTCGAAGCAGGTATGGAGCGATGTCCCACTCTCCGGGAGATACCTGGAGTGTCATGCTCCAGAAAGGGCAGTCGTATCTCGTGCAGTCCTCCGGTGAGTATTCCGGCATTGACGATCTTACGGGTTCGCATGTGGTCAGTTCGAAGCCTGTCGCACTGCTCACGGGGCATCAGATGGCCGATATTCCACTCGACATGCAATCGGCGGATTACCTTATCGAGATGGAACCCCCTGTGGACCGCTGGGGGACAGAGTATTTCGAAATGCCGATGGCCGGGCGCTCGATTTGTGGCGATTACATTCGAATTATTTCTGCGGAAGACCAGAATTCGATCACCGCAAATGGCACACCTATCGCGACACTCAATGCCGGTGACTGGACGGAAATTCCGACGGTAACGACACCGCAGGTCTATGCTTCCGCAAATCGCAAGCGATTTATCGTCGCCCAATATTCGTATTCCGCCCATTATCTTGGCGATCCGGCTCAGGCCGATCCATTCCTCGTACTCCTGACCGGACAAGAGGAATTCCAACGTCGCATTCTGTTTCGCACGCCTGAACCTGGGCAAGGTACATCGTATGACAATTACGTGACCATCCTTGCGCCAAAGGATTCTATGAAGTGGATTACCATCAATGGCATACCTGCTACAAACTATACTTTAGCCGGACAAGCAGTTTTTCCCGGTACGAACATCGGCGCTCTCCGAATTCAATTGCCGCCCGGTTCCAATTCCTATCTCGCCCTCTCGAACGTCCGTTTTGGTATGTATCAATATGGCATCAGCGATTATGAAGGATATGGCTGGCCCGCGGGGCTGGCACTCAATGGACATTCAGCCGATACATTGGCGCCCGCCGAATCTCACATTCAGAATTGCGGCGACTTTACTGGCACGATCTCCGAAACACGCGAGCCGCCAACCTATTCTTTTACCGACTCTCGCATTGCAAGTGTGACGATGATTACGCAGGCGGGTGACCCACGGTGGTCCCGGCAGAGCTTCAATTACACCTTCGCGCTCGATCCGGCGTTTCGCCCCGGCGATTCCGTCGCGCGCTTTACGTTAACCGTCGTCGATCCATCGAAGCCTGCCTATGCTGCTGTCTATACGGTCGATTTTAACGGTAACGATTCGGTCTATGAATATACGAATGCGTCGCTGGCGCTACCGCCTTCGGTCCACCTCCTTTCCTCATCGAATGCAAACAGTGTGTCCGTTACCGTGGGTAGTACGGCTCATATATCTCTCACTGTTTCGGATTTGAGCTGGGTTCCTACTTCGCTTAATAGTATCGATCTCTCGGTGTTGAATGATAACGATGCGCTCGCGTTTATATCTGCCACAGGTTTGAACGGCTGGAATGTCACAGCGGTAAAGATAGACGCTGCGGAAATCCGATTGCATTGTGTCCCTTCCACAAGCAGCACGGTTATTTCCGGCGAACGAATTGCCGATCTCCAGTTTCAGGCCTACGTATCGAGCGCGCAGAGTGCGAGCGTAACAATCGGAAATATTCAGATCGATTCGGGAAGCGCCGGCGGGCCGCTCACGCTATGCGGGACGAACTCTATTGCAGTCAACTATATCGAAGAATGCGGCGACTCGATCGTGTCGAGATATATGAGAACGGGAAGCGTTCTTTTCTCTATCGCGCTATCGCCGAATCCCGCTTCGTCTTCACTAAAGATCACGTCTCAGAATGAGACCGGATATCCGAGCACGTACCAACTTACAAATACGCTTGGCCAAATAGTTGGGGGCGCAATAACAGGGGAGAGCAGCTTCGATCTCGATGTCAGCACACTACCCGAAGGTGTTTATTACCTGCGCGCAACGGCAGGTAATGCACTGCCATTGATGCGAAAAATACTCATCGAGCGATAACGGTGTGGGACATGCTTTAGC
>DASZLH010000223.1:0-7591 GCA_035552495.1 Kapaibacterium sp. (SeqCode)
GAGATGAAAATATAAATTATTCCCCTCCCGCTTGCGGGAGGGGTTAGGGGAGGGTGTAGCGGGAGATCGTAAACTTTCCGGGAGGTGAATCGTCGTCTCGAAGACCCTCCCCCGGCCCCTCCCGCTGCTGCGGGAGGGGAGAAGGTTAAAATAAATACAAAAATATTGATTTTTGCGGAACTTTATTGGCGATTTCGGTGTTGTATGGTGTGAAATGCCCAAATACTTTCTTTTTATGTTGTCATTAACCACCCCCCGCCCCCTCCTTCGCAAGGAGGGGAGAGACTCCGCTTCGCTGCGTCCGGCCAATGCTCAGAATGACGGTCAATTTAAGAGGGGAGTATCGGTTCATGAACAAGTTCCGAACACCAACATCAAGTTTATTTGTCCTGAATTCAAAGAGAAAATGCTTTATGCGGAGCCAGTGCAGTTCATGAATTTCGGGCCAACACCAACATCAAGTTCTTATGGCATTTGGCTTACAGGATCGGAGGTGGTACGTCGTGAGAGTATCTTTGGCGTGGCCGTGTAACGTTCGACAATATTTCACGTCGAGGAACGTCTCTTACTGTGAGCGATCATGATAGCAGAATTAACAATGAGCGATCTCCAGGGCCTTGGCAGTTCGGGGCCGCGTGAAGCGGTGCTGAGCCGCGAGCGCGTAGCCGAGAGCCGCGAGAAAGTGGCCGAAGCCCGAAGAGTATTGCTGCGATTTATCCAATCGAAGGTACGCGATCTCGATGTGGCCGAAGACATCGTGCAGGACGTGTTCTATCAATTAGTCCGATCGGCGGACGCATCGGAAGCGATCGAGGATGCGGGGGCGTGGCTCTATAGGGCAGCGCGCAACCGGATCATCGATTGGTACCGAAAGCACAAGCCGGAACGGATGACGGACGAGATCCAGGAACGTGCAACGTTCGTGGGCGGCCCGGAGAGCGATCTCGACCGGTCCGAAACGTGGAGCGCGTTCGTCGATGTGCTGGCGGAGATGCCGTCGAAGCAGCGCGATGTCTTCATCATGCACGAACTCGAAGGCATGGCGTTCTCGGAAATCGCCGAGCTGACCGGAGAAAAACTGAATACGCTGCTCGCCCGCAAACACTACGCGGTGAAGTTTCTCCGCAAGCGGCTTGCGTATTTAAGGGACGCGTGATTTAAAAGGGATGATTTAAGTCCTGGGGTTGTGCGCCGCAGTGGGCACACACCACGCGTAAAAAAACAGGTTACAGAAAAATTTAAGAGGTAGTATATGTTTATTATTGCGGCGTTTATTCTCGGCTTCATTACGATGTTGCTCTGGAATGCGCTTATTCCGGATATTTTTCATGGCCCGGTATTGACCTACTGGCAATCGGTTGGCTTGTTGGTATTGGCGCGAGTGCTGGTTGGGATTCGTGGCAAGTGGGGTTGGAGGCGCTGGCATCGGTGGGGTCCACCGTGGAAGTGGCCAAAGCATCATCGCCGCCATTGGCAGACCCAATGCGGTCCACAGGATGAATGGTGGTGGAAGTTTGCGAAGATGTCGCCGGAAGAGCGGCAAAAAGCCAAGGAAGAATGGCGAGCCCGAAGGCACGAATGGAAGGGTGATAAAGATAAGTGGAAAGCGGAGTTCTCCGCTCATTTCGGAAAGCCGGACGAACCGAATGTATAATAGTGTAGCAACGGGAATATACTCTCGTTGCTACACTGCTTTTAAGCTATTAGATCGATCAGCGATTTGCCGGCTGTATATATTCCAAAGAGCATTACAATTCCGCAGAGTCCCCAAGCGATATACTTTCGTGAGCCGTGCATTTTATAGGAGTGGGGGAGCGCAACCTGTTCGAGTAGCAGCAAAAATACGAGGACGATCGGGAGCACAGGCGCAGACTAATTTGTTTATTTAAATGGATTGCGGATCGTCAAGCGGCCTCGAATGACCAAACCATCATGAGTATCCTCTGAATAGAGAATTTCTGCCCCAGCGCGAAGCGCGACAGCGACAATAAGACTGTCCCAGTAGGACAATTGATATGACGAACGTATAGACAATGCTTCGAGCATGTCCGCTTTTTCAACCGTGAACACAGGATAACGAATAAAGAGATCGTCGGCAATCCTGCGAACATCATCGTTGGAAAGCGAACTCTTGCGTGTGAGGACTGCGGAAACTTCACCAACGACCTGTGTGCTCAATATAATATCGCCCGATTTAAGCAGCGCGATAGCAATCGCATGTTTCACTGGTGCTTGTTCGGCAAGCAGACTATAGAGAATAATATTACTATCGACGAAATTCACTTAGCCGAGTCGATCGCTGTAAATTGCTTCCCTGTTGAAAGGAGGAAATCCTTCGATTTTTATGGGATGGGACATGAAATAATCGAGTGCCCCGTTCGAGGCTGAGTTGGAGGGAAGTTCCTTCTCCTCATAGATAATAATTGCGATCTGCTTCCTGCGAAACATTGCCTTTACGCGCTCGATAAAGCTCTGGTCCAGTTCGTCCGCCGGTAATCGGAAGGTAGTCATATAACGACACCTAACGGCATCGAGGCCCGATTTCGTGCCTTTCCGAATTATGCACTATAGGAGAATCACTCATTTCGACGGATTCACATTCAGCATCGGCGTTAACTTCGAATCGAAGGGAGTGATGACGAAGGTCGAATTCTTCGAGTTGACCAGCTCCTTTAATGTTGAAATATAATTATATTGCAGATACTGGTTGGTGAGCGAGCCGGCGATGATTTTTTGTGCGTCGGAGATTCCGCCGGCTTCGATGCGCTTGCGGTCTGCTTCCTGTTTTTCGCGCTGGAGGATATATTGCATTTTCTGCGATTCCTGTTCGGCTGCAATTTTTTCGTCGATGGCGGTTCGGACTTTCTCCGGCAGCAGAATATCGCGGAGCAAAACATTTTCGAGCACGATGCCGCGATCTTTAAATGCTAATAGTAGCTTCTGTTTTACAAGACTGGTGTAATCATCGCGTTTGCTCGAATAGAGATCGGTTGCGAGGTAGTTAACCGCCGCGTCACGGAGCGCCGAGCGAATTTCGGGACGGACCACTTTCTCCACATAGTCCAAGCCGATCGTGTTGTAGACTTTCGGGGCGCTGGGTGGTGAAAGATGGTATTGAACAGTCACTTCGAGCGTTAGCGTAAGCCCATCTTCGCTGAGGACCTGAATCGCATCATCGCCCTTGACCTGTCCCTCGTTCGTTTTTGCGGACATGGTATAGGCTTGGGTGCGGGAGTCCATCTGGACTACGTTGATGAGCGGGTTGATCGTATGGAATCCGCTTTCGAGCACGTCCGGCTGCACGTCGCCGAAAAAGACTTGCACGCCGACTTGCCCCGGGTCGATCGTTACGAACGATCCGATTGCGAGACTGAGTATCGCGAGCAAAAAAAAGACGGGATAGGCAATAGATGCCGCTCGCGCGATCGAGCGCTCCCGAATGCCCCCAGAGCTATCTTTTGCATATTGCGAGCGGCGAGCGACGAGCGCGGCTATGCCCAGCGCAATAAAGAGAAGGAAAAAAAACAGGGATTCCATTACCTAAATTGATTAATTTCAAAAGAACAGCGCATAGGAACAGTGACCTTCGCGTGAAAGTGCAGTGCCGAATCGTGAAAGAGTCCATCTGCCCTCCATGCTGCGTTCTATGTTCAAGAATGTATTTTCCATGCTTTTTGCAATACCCAATCACAAATTCCCTTAATTTAGCAGACAAATGTGTAACAAATTCATCGTTTTCCGTCTATAGGCAGGTTCGGGAACTGCTTAGCATTCGGCAACTTAGCCACCATACGCATTTAAGCATTGACAAATGAAATTATTTTCAGTTTCGAGTAGGACCAATGCGGCACGAACCGCTTCGGCTTGCACCTTTTCCTGGTTCATTCTTGCAATATCGGCTCCGGCCTTCGCACAAGTACCGGTTCCGGCAGGGCCGACGCCGAGCCAATCGACGCCCAGCACCGCCAGCATTCCGAATGTGATTACGCTCGATCAGGCGATTCACGAAGCTATCGATCGAAATTATACGGTGCGGACCTCCGGCAATGTCGCGAGGCGTAATGCCATTGAAGTCACCCGTTCGAAAGATAATATGTGGCTGCCGACGGTCGGCGCGACCGGATCGTGGAATTACGATTATTCGCTCTCGTCTGCATCGCAACGAACGGCGACACTCCTTCAAATCATGCAGGGCACCGTGCCGACCACCAATGGCGATTCTCTTTTAGTCAATGGTGTCGTACCGGGAGCAACCACGACACAAATCGTCACTCCGGCGGGCGTGCATAGTCTGAGTTGGGGCGCTTCGGCGGGTATCAATCTGTTTAACGGCGGCTCGGATATCGCCCGTGTCCATGCGGCCGAAGCATCGCTCGGAGCAGCACAGTACGGATTTAACTGGACCAGACAGCAAATTGCATTCGATGTCACGACCGATTACCTGAACGTCCTGCGTACCGGCGAATTAGTTTTTGCAGCCGATACGACGCTCGCCGAAGGTGTGGCGCAATTGCGTCTGGTGCAAGGGCAATATCAGGCTGGCGTGGTCGCGATTGCGCAGGTCTATCAACAGGAGGCTGTTGTGGGACAGGATTCGCTTGCACTCATTCAAGCTCGAAATACCTATCAAAATGCGCAGGCCGAGTTGCTCTTTCAGCTCAACATACCGCCCAACGAATATAATAATTATACGTTTACTGTGGCCGGCATCGATACGTCGGTAACCCCGGCTTCTCGTGCGGCGATCGATACAACGCTGGACGCTGGGAAGATAAATGCGGCAGTAGACAACCGTCCCGATATTCTAGCGGAGGAACAGGCGATCCAGGCAAGAGTCTATGATATAGATATAACACGAGGCGCGCTTTTGCCAAGTTTGGATGCATCTGCTGGCATTGGCGGCGCCGGCAGCAATTCCGACTTGACCCACATACGGGTGGAGAATAGTCTTTCGGCCGGTCTTAAACTTACGATTCCCATTTTCGATAAATTTCAAAATCGCCTTCTCATCGATGAACAGCAAGTCGATGTAGAGAATGAGCGCATTACGCTCGAACAAGATGTTCAGCAAATGAGAAACGATGCCACGCAGGCCGTCAACAATTTAAAAGCGGCCGATCTGGCGATCGATGAGAGTCAGGTAGCACTGACTGCCGCCGAAGAGAGCTTGCGAAATGCGGTGGAACGTCTTCGCGTTGGCGCGGGTACTCAAGTCGATGTGGTAATTGCGGAGGCTGCCGCCGAAACCGCGCGCGTGAACCGCGTCAATGCGAAATATAATTTTGTACTTGCAGAGCGTCAACTACAATATACGCTTGGCCACTGGAACTACTAAACAGCTCGAAGAAAGCCCCGACCCGATGATGACGAAGACAATTTCTCGTATTGAACCTGTTGCTGGCGTAAGCGGCCCAAATGGCGCTCCGGCAGCGCCTGCTAAACCGGAAGCAAGCCCGCTCGTTCGCCGTAAAAAACGGCGGCGTGGACGAACGCTTCTTATGGTTGGAGGTGGCATGGTGCTATTGATCGTTATCCTGATGCTCGTCGCCGGGCACAAAGAAAATGTGACGACGGTACAGACCGAGAAAGTGGCGCGCCGGACCATCACAGAAGTCGTGCAGGCGACGGGAAAAATTCAGCCGGAGGTGTCGGTCAAAGTTTCTCCAGAAGTGCCGGGCGAGATCGTCCAACTTCCATTCAAAGAGGGCGACCGCGTCAAGAAAGGCGACCTGGTCGCCAAGATCAAGCCGACGACTTTTCAGGAGCAATACGAAGCGGCCGAGGCTTCGCTTTCATCCTCTAAAGCTGCTGCGGAACAGCAGCGCGCCTCGATGATTCAGGCAAAACAAGATCTTACACGTGCAGAAGGGCTCCGAACATCGCACCTGATGTCCGAGCAGGACTACGATGCCGCAAAAGCGAAGTATGAGGCTTCCGTTGCCGGATTTAACGCGGCTAATTTTTCTGCGAACGCCGCCGAAAGCCAGATGAAGCAATATCGCGAGTCGCTCAGCAAAACGAGCGTCCTTGCACCGATGAACGGCGTCGTCACTTCACTGATTTCGCAACTCGGCGAGAAAGTCGTCGGCACGAGCCAATTTGCCGGTACTGAAATGATGGACATCGGCGATCTTACGGTGATGAACGCGATGGTCGATGTCGATGAGAACGACGTCGTCAATATCAAATTAGGCAATACGGTAAAAGTATCGATCGATGCATTTCCGAATCAACTCTTTACCGGGAAAGTGATCGAGATTGCTAACAGCGCAAAGCTGACGGGCACGGGCACGCAGGACCAATCGACCGATTTCACGGTAAAAGTTCGTTTGGATAATTTCGGCAGCGCGGATTTGCGTCCCGGCATGAGTTGCACGGCACGCATCGAGACGCAGACGAAAGAGAATGTACTGGCGGTGCCAATCATGGCGGTTACACGTCGCGAAGACGAAGATACCCGAGCCTCGGATTCGATCAAAGCCGTGCAGCAAGCCAACAAAGGGACCTTCCACGAGGGAGATGAAATACCGACGATCGTTTTCATCACAGAAAAGGGGAGCAAGGCCAAGCTCGAGGCAAAACGCGTTTCGGTGAAGACGGGGGTTTCCGATAATGCCTATGTCGAGATCGTATCGGGACTGAGCGGCGGGGAAGAAGTCGTTAAAGGTAATTTCCGGGCGGTCTCGAAAGAACTCGAAGATGGCACGGCGATCAAAGTCGATAATTCGGGTAAGACCCCGGAAGGTGCAGGAAGTTAAAAGGAAAGGGTATCGAAGGAGAACTATGGAACGTGATGTCATAACAGGAGAAAGAATACATACTGCGGAAAATTCGGTCATCTATTTGGAAGAAATCCAAAAAGTTTATCGGATGGGAGGAGAGTATGTTTATGCATTGCGCGGAGTGACCATCGGCGTGCAACGCAATGAATATGTCGCCATCATGGGCCCTTCGGGCTCCGGAAAATCGACACTTATGAATATTATCGGCTGCCTCGACACCCCGACGGCCGGTAATTATTATTTTAACGGTACGAACGTCGCCGGCCTCGACGACAATGACCTTGCCGAGATACGCAATCGCGAGATCGGGTTCGTCTTTCAGACATTCAATCTTCTGCCGCGCAGCGACGCGCTGCACAATGTGGAGCTGCCGCTGATTTATCAGGGTGTCGGAAAAGAAGAGCGCGTCGAGCGCGCCTATCAGTCGCTCGAACACGTACAGCTTGCGGACCGCGCTTCGCACAAGCCGAACGAGCTTTCGGGCGGTCAGCGACAGCGCGTCGCGATCGCGCGTGCGCTCGTCACTCGGCCTTCCATTATCCTTGCCGATGAACCGACCGGAAATCTCGATTCGAAGACCGGCGAAGAAATCATGCGGCTATTTGCCGAATTGCACCAGCAAGGCAATACGATTATTGTCGTTACGCACGAAGAAGATATTGCGCGTCATGCCGAGCGCATTATTCGCATCAAGGACGGCCTCGTCGAGCGCGATGAAGTTATCCCCGAGCACGAGCGAACGCTGGTCCTATAATTCTCGGATTGGAGCCACGATAACGCATGCCACGTATTTTCCAGGACACGCTCGA
>DASZLH010000224.1:0-5003 GCA_035552495.1 Kapaibacterium sp. (SeqCode)
ATGCGTATCGTGTCATCGGGGCAGCCCGAAGCCAATGGTGAGTGTCGATTCGCTGCCGAAAAAAATGGAGATGCCCAAGAAAACAGATTGAACTACTGAAGAAATCAAATGGACTCGATCGAACTTTAGGCCATCACGGCTTCGTGCAATTTGAGCACTAAAGCATCGACATTCTTCTTTGCATCGCCAAAGAGCATTCGCGTATTCTCTTTGTAAAACAGCGGGTTGTCGATACCAGCATAGCCGGAAGCCATCGAACGTTTCATCACAACACAGGTGCGGGCTTTCCACACTTCGAGGACCGGCATTCCAGCAATAGGACTATTCGGGTCTTCGAGCGCAGCTGGATTGACTATGTCGTTAGCGCCGATGACGAGCGCGACATCGGTGTTGGGGAAATCCCGATTGAGCTCGTCCATCTCAAAAACAATATCATAGGGAACATTCGCCTCGGCGAGCAGCACGTTCATGTGGCCCGGCAAACGTCCGGCGACCGGATGAATTCCGAACCGAACTTCAACGTCTTTTTCGCGTAAATCTTTTACCATCTCCGCGAGCGCATGCTGTGCCTGAGCGACCGCAACGCCATAGCCAGGCACAATGATGATATTCTTCGCGGATTCGAGCATCTCAGTGACTTCATCGACTGTAATCGGAGTGACCTCTCCCTGTTCCGTCGCACCCGCGGCGGGTGTCGTGCCACTCCCGGTGCCAAAGCCACCTAAGATCACGCTGATAAACGAACGGTTCATCGCGCGGCACATAATAAAGCTCAAGATCGCGCCCGAACTTCCGACGAGCGCGCCGGTTACGATGAGCAGGTCGTTCGAAAGCATAAATCCCGCCGCAGCAGCCGCCCAGCCCGAGTAGCTGTTCAGCATCGAAACCACAACGGGCATATCCGCGCCGCCAATTGCCATCACGAGATGTACGCCGATCACGCACGCAATACCCGTCATAATAAGAAGGTAAGGCATTCCGGCATGGGCCGATTCAGGGACCGTGGAGCCGATCCAATTCTGAGCGGTCATAGTATCGAGGTGAGTAGTAGAAATAAACATAATTCCCAGGACGATCACGGCAATCAACATAATAAGATTAAGCAGGTGCCGCGCGGGAAGTAGAAGCGGTTTACCCGAAATTTTTCCATTCAACTTGCCGAAAGCAATGACCGACCCGGTAAAAGTAATGGCTCCGATGAAGACTCCGAGGTAAACCTCGATCTGATGAATGAAAAGCTCGCCGCCTACAAGTCCATGTGAGCCGCTCAAATAATTGCTAATGCCCACAAATACAGCCGCCGCTCCCACGAAACTATGCAGCATCGCGACGAGCTCCGGCATCGAAGTCATCGCCACACGGGAGGCAACAATACTACCGACGATCGCACCAGGAATGATCGCTGCAAGAAGCGGTACGTAACCAGTAACCGGAATGAGGAACGCTGTCGCAATGAGCGCGAGAAGCATTCCAATCATACCGAAGATATTACCGCGCCGCGACGTCGCGTGTTGCGAGAGGCCGCTCAGGCTCAGGATAAAAAGAGCTATGGATACGATGTAACTGGTAGTTGCGAAAGAATTACTCATTTAAACCTTAATCCGAAAAATCTCTTAATCTCATTAATCCAGGTTCAGACAATTATCTCCTGAACATCTTCAGCATTCGCTGTGTAACGAGAAACCCGCCGAAGATATTGATACTCGCCAGGAGCACTGCGATAAAGCTTAGTGTGACAACCGAGGCAGGAAGATCCCCGCCTAATTGCAGCATGCCGCCGATAATAATGATACCCGAAATCGCGTTTGTGACTGACATCAGCGGCGTGTGCAGCGCGGGCGTCACGTTCCAGATCACTTGCCAGCCTAAAAATACTGCAAGTACAAACACTGTAAAGTGTTGCAGGAAGGATGACGGTGCATTGGCCGCAAATCCTATCAGGACAACAGCCCCGAGTGCAATGAAGATAGCTTGCGTAGCCTTCGATTTCTTCTTTGGCTCTTTCGCAATTACAGGAACCGCTGACTTCGGTGCGGGCGGCGGAGCAATAACGGCTGGTTTTGGAGGTGGCCAGGTAATTTCTCCATTGTGTACAATGAGCGCCCCGCGAACAGCCTCATTCTCCATGTCAATATGGAATTTCGAGGCACCGCCCATATCGTCGAGGAGATGGTAGAGGTTCGTGCCGTAAAGCTGGCTCGCCTGGTTCGCCATGCGGCTCGGAAGATCGGTATAACCGACGATCGTCACACCATGATACTGAATTACTTTCCCCGGCTCAGTTACTTCGCAGTTGCCACCCTGTTCCGCCGCGAGATCGACGACGACGGAGCCTTCGCGCATACTCTCGACCATAGCACGCGTGATAAGCTTCGGCGCGGGCCTGCCGGGAATGAGCGCCGTCGTTACAATAATATCGACATCTTTCGCTTGTGCTGCAAAAAGCGCCATTTCAGCTTCGATAAACTCTTTGCTCATCTCCTTCGCATAGCCGCCAGTGCCTTCACCGCTTTCCTGAATTTTCACTTCGAGGAATTCGGCGCCCATGCTCTGGATCTGTTCCTTAACAGATGGGCGCACATCGAACGAACGAACGATCGCGCCAAGTGCTTTGCCTGCGCCAATTGCAGCAAGCCCAGCGACGCCAGCGCCGATCACTAGAATTTTCGCCGGAGGAATTTTGCCTGCGGCGGTGATCTGTCCAGTAAAAAATCGTGGGAAGACATTCGCAGCTTCGATAATCGCACGATAGCCCGCGAGATTCGCCATCGAGGAAAGCGCGTCCATTTTCTGCGCGCGTGTAATGCGCGGCACTGCGTCAATCGCTATAACGCTCGCCTTTCGTGTTGCGAGTCTCTGAATAAGCTCCGCATTTTGGGCCGGAGCCAGAAATGAGATGAGCGTTTTGCCTTCCGTAAGCAGATCGGCCTCATGAACTCCGAGCAACGAATTCTCTTCGGGCGCCCGAACTTTCAGGATGACGTCCGATGAGTCCCATACGTCCCTTGCATTCTTCGCAATTCGGCATCCAGCATCAGTATATCGCGCGTCGGGGAAATCGGCCAATTCTCCTGCACCCGATTCGACGAGCACATCGAAGCCGAGTTTTTGTAATTTTTTCGCGGTATCGGGCGTAGTGGCTACGCGCCGCTCACCGGCATGGATTTCTTTGGGGATACCGACGATCATCGGGGCAGCTTGCTGGCCATCAGATAGCGGAGTTGTGGCAATTACCGTTTGTGCTTCACTCATTCCTCAATATATAAACGCATACATAGTGGGAGAACTTAGAGCATGCCTCGTAAAGACATGTTCACGGCGTTCACAAACGTGAGAAATGCAAAAAAGGTTAGCGGAACGTTTTAAACACTGAATTTTTCAAACATGAGACTTACTTTCGCTTGTGCTTCCATAAGCGCATCATAAGCCGGCGCATGAAGATGCCGTTCGAGTTCGCCAGTCTCGGAAGCGTGCAAATCCCAAAGTCCCATGTGCGTCCATTCCTCCTGCGCATGCCACTCAGGCATACTGATGATGGGATAGAGACAAATGCCGTGAACGGGCACGTCCTCTTCGAGCAGTGAGATAATTTCGGTTGTGGCCGATCGCAGCCAATTAGCACGCGCATCGCCAACATGAGCCGTCTCGCCGAGCATAACGTTCGTATGGTACCGGTCATACACCCGACGGACCAGTTCGCGGAGCGGCACACGCCGCGGATCGTCTTCGGGCAATGTATCCCCTTCCAGTACCCACTGATTATTCCAGTAGTAGTTAATACCAATGGTGCCGAGATGCCGCGCACTACCTCCAAGCTCCGGCGCGAGACGTCCGCTCAGCATATCCAGGCTTTGAAAGACGACACTATTGTTATAGTTATTCGCTGCTTCCGCATCCTCTGGCCGTCCCGGAACAACATGACAGATCGGATCGACATTTACAATTTCGGCTTCGGGAATCACGCTCCAAATTGCATTGGTGCCGGCAATAGCAGCGCGTACTAACGCGTATTTTAAATCGTCGCCGCGGTGTATTTCGTGCGGGGCGAAAAGTCCGACTTCCCCACCGGCCCATGCAAAAAACGACGGCTCGTTGACTGGCGTGAAATAATACGGACCGTCGGAGTTTGCAGCAATGAATTTCGCTGCTGCCGCACAATACTCCGCAAATCGTATCGGCATCGATTCGTCGAAAAGATCGACGTCATCTGGATACCCATAGTGAAAAAGATCGAGTATGAGTTCGACTTCGTGCGCCCGAGCATGACGCAACACTTCACCAAGATGATGAAAATCAAATTTCCCGCGCATGTCCGATAGAGGCCAGCGCACGCCTTCCCGAACGGAATGTATGCCGGCGCTTGTAAGACGAGCGTAGTCCTCGCTGAGATAGCGGTCATGCTGCGTGGATGCGATCTGATCGATCCACTGACGGTGCCGGTTGTAGCCAGTCGCGCACTCGAACCCTGCGAGAAAGAAGCTCTTGAACATAAATATTCCTACGCCGCTCTCTGGGTTACGATGGGATGTCCGTTACCAGGCAATTTGTGCGACAGCGCGAACGAAGCGGCCAACTGGCGAGCTGCTTTATCATCGCGAATGATCCGGCTTTCCTCGTGAGTACCCATTAGTTTTTTATAGACTGTCAGCGCCTGTGCAACAACCTGGTCCATATTGTAGTACTTATACGTGGCAAGCCGCCCGACAAAATGGACGTTCTGCATCGCTTCGGCAAGCGCGTGATATTGTTTATACATTTCCTGGTTCTCGGGTCTTGGTACAGGATAATACGGGTCGCCTTCGGATTGCGGAAATTCGTAAACTATGCTTGTCTTTGGGTGCTCCTGACCGGTCAGGTATTTGAATTCGGTGATGCGCGTGTAGAGTTGTTCATTCGGAAAATTCACGACTGGTGCTTCTTGGTAGCGCTCGATATTGTGCGTCTCGTGCTTGAACTCAAGTGACCGGTATGGCAGCTTGCCATAACAGTAATCGAAGAATTCA
>DASZLH010000225.1:0-9458 GCA_035552495.1 Kapaibacterium sp. (SeqCode)
ACCAAATGGATTAGTATCATTCGATAATAGCTCTATCACTAAAAATTGACACTTTAGTCTCTTTCTTATTATCAGAGAGGGATTCGCTTTGTATTTTTGTACGAATCCATCAGGAGAAAAATACGTAGAACTTACATAAACTGATTCCATTATTTTGATGACGACTGTCGAATTTTTTAAAACAATAAATAATAGTCGGACCAATCGTGTTGAATCAACTTAATCCGGTCTTTTAAACTTGACAGTCCATCAACGGAATCAGTAAAATCAGCGTAATCCAGGTTAAATTTTATGGCAATTAAAGTAGGCATCAATGGATTTGGGCGAATTGGCAGATTAGTCCTTCGCCGAGCATTGGAAGTAGGCGGCTTCGATTTCGTCGGCATTAACGATCTCACCGATACAAAAACACTCGCTCATCTGTTGAAGTACGATTCGGTCCACAAAAAATTCGAAGGCGATATTTCTGTCGATGGAAATTGGCTGACAGTCAATGGCGATAAAATAGAGATTATGGCCGAAAAAGACCCTGCGAATTTGCCATGGGGTAAACTCGGTGCGGACATTGTAGTCGAATCGACCGGACATTTTACCAATCGCGAGGGCTGCGAAAAGCATTTAAAAGCCGGCGCAAAAAAAGTGCTGCTCACCGCGCCCCCAAAAGATACGATCGACGCGATGGTGGTGCTGGGAGTGAATGATAATATTTTGAAACCGGAGCACAAAATCATATCGAACGCAAGTTGCACTACCAATTGTATCGCGCCCATGGTGAAAATACTGAACGATTCGTTCGGCATCGAGCGCGGATTCATGACGACCGTTCATTCCTACACCAACGATCAGCAGTTACTCGATCTTCCGCATAAAGATCTTCGTCGCGCTCGCGCCGCCGCGCTCAGCATTATTCCAACTTCAACCGGCGCCGCACGCTCTATCGGAAGTATCATACCAGAACTTAAAGGCAAGCTCGATGGCACTTCCCTGCGCGTGCCAACGCCGACCGGTTCGATCACCGATTTCGTAGCTAATCTCAAGCGCGACGTAACGGTCGATGAAGTTAATGCAGTCTTCCGCGCAGCCGCGGATGGACCAATGAAAAATATTCTTGCTTATACTGCGGATCCGATCGTAACTGCCGATATCGTTCACGACCCACATTCCTGCATTTTCGATTCTCTGATGACAATGACAATCGGTAAAATGGTCAAAGTGTTTGGTTGGTATGACAACGAATGGGGTTTCTCCTGCCGCGTCGTGGATTTGATGAAGAAGATGAACGCATTACAATAGTAGGGATAGATCATGGATAATGGAGAGAATAGAAAAAGATGAATACGAGTAAGCTCTCCACTCTTCACACTCCGGACTCCATTGCTATCGTCACCCAGGACCCCGCCAATCATGGCGGCGTTTTACGATTGGTCGAATATATCTATAAGCGGGCGGAAGCAGCCGGCCTTATTCCAACGGTCTTACATTATGCGCGCTTCGAGGAACACCCCGAACTGAATGCTTCAATCGTAAATCTTACACGTGCCGAACTAAATCTCTGGCCTCAAAGTGAGAGTTATCAATTCCACGGTATGAATGCGTATGCAATCGGTGCATGCCTGCCTGAGTGGGAGCCAAATCGCATTCGAGCAAACAAGCTTTGGCATAACGCACTAAATAATTTCAGCCGATTTTTGCTCGTAACTGGTTCTGCCCATACCGGATTGCAGCTCGCCAGTCTCGGTAAGTCTTTCATAAGCTGGGTTTCTTCTACGGTACAAACAGATCGCTCCGAGCGATTGCGCCATACCCGAAGTATTCATTCGTTTTTGGAAAGACGAAGCCTTCCAATAATCCACAAGTCGGAATTGCAAGTGTTGAATGGTTCGCAACGCATTCTCGCAGTTAGTGAAGATGCAAAAGAACATATTGCTACACTTATAAGTAAGCCTGTTGAAGTATGGCCTTATCCGATCAATACAGATCTATTCCATTCTAATGAAATCACAGACTATCAGATACCACCGCGATTTTTATTCGTAGGACGGGCAAATGATCCTCGCAAACGAATTGATCTTTTTTTTCAGGCATGTGATATCTTTCACGATCGATGGCCGAAGATAGAGTTTATTGCTACCATTGTATCCCTTGAAACAGAAACCACTCAGATTTCTCCATCAATCAAGATAGAATATCGGCAGAGTATTTCGGATCGAGAATTGATTGAGCTCTATCGCACTTCTACTGCACTCGTGCTTACAAGTGAACAAGAGGGTCTGGGAATTGCTGCAATGGAAGCAATGGCTTGCGGTCTTCCGGTTCTTTCCACGCGGTGCGGCGGACCCGAAACATTCATCGTGGACAACAAGACTGGTTTTTTTGTTACTGATCCCTATGACCTTGCAAAACGGATGTATGAACTTGCAACAAATAAGACGCTGCGAGCTAAAATGGGTATGGCCTCGCATGAGCGTATCGAAAACGATTTTAGCGAACACGTGTGGAACCCAAAATTCGAAGTGCTATTGCGAGACATTAAGCTGAATGTTCAATGAACGCTATCCATTATAAGACTATCGACGATATCGATGTAAACAACAAGCGCGTTTTTCTTCGCGTCGATTTCAATGTGCCGCTTACCAAAGAAGCGCCTTATACCATCGCGGACGAAACGCGTATTCGTGCCGTTTTGCCCACCATTCAGAAGCTCCTCGAACGCCAGGCGCGGCTTATTATTGCGAGCCATCTCGGTCGTCCTAAAGGCACCTCTAATCCAAAATATTCGCTTGCACCTGTATATGACCGTCTGAAAGAATTGCTTCCAACGACAATCTATTTTGCCAAAGATTGTATTGGGCCCGATGTCGAGGAACTTGCGAATGGAGTGAAGCCCGGCGAAGTGCTCCTCCTCGAAAATCTTCGCTTCCACGAGGGAGAGGAAAAAAACGATCTGAAATTTGCCAAATCGCTTGCTGGCCTTGCCGATATTTATGTCGATGATGCATTCGGCGCTGCCCATCGTGCGCATGCCTCGATCGAAGGTATTACCCATTTCATCGAGGTGAAAGCAGCAGGATATTTGATGGACAAAGAGCTGAAATATCTTGGCGGCCTGCTTACCAATCCGCAACGTCCGTTCATTGCTATTATCGGCGGCGCAAAAATCAGTGGTAAGATTGACGTGATCGAAAGTTTGCTTCATCTCGCAGACCGCATTCTTATCGGCGGCGGGATGACCTATACGTTCCTTAAAGCACAAGGTAAAGAAATAGGTAAGTCAATTGTAGAAGACGATAAAGTAGAACTCGCAAAATCGCTTTTGGAACGTGCAGGAGATAAATTAATGCTGCCAGTCGATACCATGATCGTGCGAGAATTAAAGAATGATGCCGAGTATCGCACCGTTTCTGTCGATGCCATCCCGGCGGATTGGCTCGGCGCCGATATTGGAGCCAAGACTATCCAAAAATTCAAGACAGAAATTCAAAATGCAAAGACCATCGTATGGAACGGCCCGATGGGTGTCTTCGAAATACCGGAATTTGCTGCTGGCACGCTCGCAATAGCGCAGGCAATTGCAAGTGCGACAGCAAGTGGCGCTACGACGGTCGTGGGCGGTGGCGATAGCGTTGCCGCTGTCGAACAAGCGGGACTTGCGGACCAAATGTCTCACGTCTCGACGGGTGGCGGCGCCAGCCTGGAATTTTTGGAAGGCAAAATATTGCCGGGAGTTAAAGCACTTGAAAACAACTAAATCCTTAAAAAAAGTGGTCGAGGAATAATTTAAATGTCAAGAGTTGCGTGATTGTCTGGCCACGTTCAAAATTTCCAGATTCCAATTCTCCAATAGCCTTTTCAAGCGCAGTGCGATCGATAAGCCCCTCATAAAAGGAATGTGAAGTTAATAATATCTCCTTTGCAATAGTTAGCCTTGGCTGCAGAATACTTCGTATATCCATTGGAGGTCTTCGTAAGGATACGCTGCTCAAGAAAGGAATGACACCGGAGGCTTTTTTTATTACTCGATCGAAAGCTACGGGCAGATAACGCAAAATGGAATAACCATAATACGGAGCCGGATACCCACTATAATCCATTGCAAATCTCTCTAACTTCGGAAATGAGCGATGAATAATATACTTATGAATACCTTCGCGGCGTCGGAATGCGCCGGGGATTCGGCTTACGGCGGTAAGCGCTCTGCAATCCATGAGCGGTTGCCGCATTCCGGTATAATTTAATTGTAGGTTATTAAGAACGGAATCGCGGAGGGCTGCGGTCTGATCGGCATAGAACAAATCAAATTTATCGCCGATATTGTCAATATGTTCTATTGTTGAATAATATTCTCGAAGAGAGTCAAGAACCGTCCTTCTAATTTCTTCCTGCACGTCTCGTCTTAGGAGATCGGAAGTTGCGAGAGGTGTAAGCTCATACTTTATTATCTGAGGGACAAGCTCCTTGTTCGCGTCAATGGAAGGCTCAACATATTTCTTTATTTGACGGCGATACATCGGTCCACCATAACTATCGATAATAATAGAATAGCGACCTGCAATATGCCGTGCTGCATATAAAGAATGTATTTGAGAAAGTGAGAATTGCCCTTCGGTCATTGCAATAAAATCTCGCCACATTTTTGGCATTTCCGATAACGCACCATTGTCGAAGAGCTGGCAATCCTGTTGGAGTCCGAGCGAATGGGCCATTTTTTTTGCAATCAGCATATCGCGTGAATTGGGCAGACCATGCGTGTAGGCGGTAACGTGCGACTGAAGCCCTTTGCTCAAAATAATGCTCCACGTCATTCTGCTATCGAATCCGCCACTTAGGGCCGCAGTGATATTTCCGGAGCTACATGCTTGGACAATCGAAATTTCAAGCGCATTATAGACTTCTTCAAGAGCAGTTTTGAATTCGTTAGTAGGAAAAAAACTTCGTGTAATATATTCCTCACATTTAAGACCATTTTTATTAAAAACTAAAAGGGTACCTCGAGTAACGCGTTGAATCCCTTTTAAAATCGTTCTGCCGCCGAGTGATTGCGAGACTCCGAGATGTTCCCAAACTCCTCGTTGATCGAAGCAACGCTCGGAGGAAAGTGCCATCATTTGATTCGAGAAGGCGAATGAATCCTTGTTCTCCGCATAATAGAGCATAAAGTTGCCGCAGGGATCATTGGCGACGATGCACTCTTCTTCATTCATGAGCGCAAGGTTGAACCCGCCGCGCAGCTTCGAAAGGAAGTCACCTTTCGTTAAGAGAAAAGGACGCAGGAAATCTTCGTCAAAATTATTGCTGTCGAGTGGTATGCCGTTAGGAAGGATAATCTCACCGAGAACGCTTAACGCATACCGTCTATCGCGAGAAATAAGTGGCCAACGGGTATCTGAGTAATGAGGTGGGCATGCATATCCAATTGCTCCATTCGTAAAACGGTGAAAACTGGAAGGCATTTCGAAGCCTTGTTTAGCAGTAGCACACAATTGCTCTGCACGTTTCATAACGTCCAGGCTTTTTGAATAATCAATAATGCCAAAGATGCCAGCCAAGATAATTTATGGGATTTGTTCAACGATCCAAGGTTGAAAGAACAGTATCACGAGAAAGAAGATACCATTCTTGACGGAGCAAATCGGATCATTTTCTGTTATCTATAACACATGACACTTAACGAAATTTCTACAGTTCGGGAAAACTTGCTGGCCGAGCTCGATACACTCGCCACGGCGAGTGAACTCGACGCGTTCAAGCTCGCGCACCTGACGCGAAAGGGAACGATCGCCGCGATGTTCGATCAACTTCGCGAAGTATCGAAAGAAGAGAAGCCGCTTGCCGGCAGGGAGTTGAACATCCTACGCAAACTGGTCGAGGAGCGGGTCGCGGAAAAAGAGCAAACGCTCAGTCCGAGCGCGAGCTTCTCGCATTCGCAAGTCGATCTTTCAATGCCGGCCCGCGTTGTTCCTATCGTCGAGGCAGGTCATGAACACCCGCTTATGAAGACGCTAAACGAAATGATCGCGGTTTTCGAGCGCATGGGATTTGCTGTCGAGTACGGTCCCGAAGTCGAAGACGACGAGCATAATTTCGGGAAATTAAATTTCGCGCCCGATCACCCTGCCAGGGACATGCAGGATACCTTCTTTGTCAAACCGAATCCAAATTGGACGGCACAGAGTACCGAGCAACCATTATTACTGCGCACTCATACATCCCCCGTTCAAATTCGGTTGATGGAACGGCAAAAGCCACCGATTCGAGCAATCATGCCTGGCCGCGTCTATCGTAATGAAGCGATCAGCGCACGAAGCGGCGTGGCCTTCTTTCAGTTAGAGGGCTTAGTCGTCGATCGCGGCGTAAGCATGGCAGATTTAAAAGGTGTACTGCTCTCCTTTGCACGACAATTTTTTGGCTCCGATGCGAAGGTCCGGTTGCGACCGAGTTTTTTCCCTTTTACTGAGCCAAGCGCCGAAGTGGATGTCAGTTGCTATATTTGTGGAGGCAAAGGTTGTCGCGTCTGCAAACAATCAGGTTGGTTGGAAATACTCGGTGCAGGAATGGTCCATCCGAATGTACTCGCGGCCTGTGGAATCGATCCGGAAATTTATACTGGCTATGCGTTCGGCATGGGAATCGACCGCACGGCGATGATGCGCTATGGCGTTAGCGACATCCGCGAGTTTTTCGAGAACGATTACCGATTCCTCGAACAGTTTTGAGTAACGACTAATGAGTATCGAGTAACTTATTCTCTCTCTCTCATCACTCGTTACTCGTTAAAACATTTCACTCTCATCCACATCGGGCCACTCAATGCCTTCCATGTGGAGATAGAATAAATCGCGTTTCGTTGAGATTCGGCTCGTTGTCCGCGGCGTCGTTCCACAACAACTTCCGACCATAGCAGCACCAGCCTGCATCCATTTCAACGCGCACTCGGCAATCTGCTTGTTCGTCGAGGCAGCAAGGTCCCATTTACCGTCTGGCCGGCGTTCGGATGCGTTCGGATAGCAGCCGAACCAAACCCCTGCCCGCTTTGCAGCTTTCGAAACAATTAGTAGTGCGTCCAGGATCGTGCTGACTGGCGCGCAATTCAGCGCGATGAGATGCGCGCCGTTTTCCGCAAGGCGTTGCACGGCGTAGTCAATGGGAGTGCCGTCGAGCATCGACTCTCCGTCTTTCGGGACCAGGGAGACCCATGCATAACGCTCGCTCTCCGCCTTGACTGCTTCGAGCGCGCAGAGTGCTTCGCGGAGCGTATTCATGGTCTCGATCAGAATAATATCGACGCGAGCTTCATCGAGCCAGCGGGCCATGACACGATGCTCTTCGACGAGGGCAGCATCGCTCGCGGGCACGAGTTCCGGCGAGAAACAATCTTCGACCGGCGCAATCGATCCGGCAACACGAATGAGTGGGTTTTTCTCTCGTCGAGCTTTACGAGCGATTCGGACAGCTTTCTTCGTAAGCGCTTCCGCATCGAGACCAGTGTCTTTTAACGCGCGCGGATTCGTGCGAAACGTATTCGCAGTAAGGATATCTGCCCCTTCCCAAAGATACTCTTTATGAACGCGATAAATAAGTCCCGGATGGGTATCGTTGCCACGCGCGGTCCAGCTTTTTCCGGTCGTATTTATACCGCGGCCTTCGAGCTCCGTGCCGAGCGCCCCATCGAGCACCAGTGGTCGTACTTTAAATGCGCTGTCGAGATCCCGAGTCATGGGTGTTTCGAATATCCGTTTTGAGTGGGCTCCGCCTGTAATTCTCTGCGTTCAATGTATAGCGCTGTAACGCGCTCTTTCAACGATTTATGTGCCGCTGCTTCTAAGAGGAACGTCTCGAACAACCGTCCGGCAAACTGCTCGTCATAGTCCATACGTTCGGGATGCCATTGCACTCCGAGAAAGAACGGCTTACCGGTTGCATCCGTCCACTCAATTGCTTCGACTGTTCCATCTTCCGTGGCACGCGCACTGATGGCAAGCCCATCGCCGGCCCGCTCGATCGCCTGATGATGGGCGCTGTTGATCTCGCCTTCGCGTTTGCTCAATATTTTGGCGAGGTAGGTCCCCGCGGCAATCGTAACATGATGACGGCTGTCCTCATCGTTTGACGTTCGCTTATGATTTCGACCGCCGAATGTTTCGATATCCGTCAGCAGAGTGCCACCGCGATGCACGTTTAACAATTGAAGCCCGCGACAAATGCCGAGCGTTGGAATGGCCTCCTGCTCGGCCTTATCTGCGAGTTCAAATTCTGCCTGATCGCGCGCTTCATCGATCTCACCACAGAGACGTTCTTCCGATTGTTTGCCATATCGAGCAGGCTGAATGTCTGCCCCACCAGTGAAAATAATCCCATCGATTTCTTTTATTCGCTGCGAATTCTTGGAAAGATCGACCATTTCTAATTCATATTCGAGCGTCCGAGCTGCATTTCGAATCGCATTGCGATAGTGATCGTATTTCGGATTATCGTCCGGAGCGTAGGATAGGCCAATAATAAGCTTCATAATATTCTATCGATTGCTTGGTAAAAACTCCGTTCGCCGCTTAAGAATTCGAGGTCGTGTTTCAGAATATAAATTTTTTCATTAGAATGCTCGAAATATTGGCGGGATTTTACCCCATCTTTTGCCGTCGTTACAATAAAATCGGCATTGGCGGCGTCGGAATCACGGAGAATAGTTGTCACAATTGCGGCAGTGTATTCCGCATGGTCCCCAAGGTCCCTCTCGATCACATCGCTTCCAAGTGCGCGCAGCATGTCATAAAATCGGTGCGGATTTGCTATCGAAGAAACAGCGATGATACATCGGCCTGACAGATCGCTCAAATCGAGTGGAGGAGCATTCCCAATTGCCTCAAGCGCAACAGGTGAGGCTCTAAGTTTTGCTTTCAACGTATTCGGTCTCAAAAAGCGATCGAGGTCTCTCCAAATCTTATCGTCACTTTCTTCCACCACGAGAATAATATCCGTTGCTCTGGAAGCATTTATTGGCTCACGCAATCGGCCAAAAGGGATAACATTTCCCTTGTTTATGGAGGCATCGACGAGGAGAATATTCAGATCGCGTTGTATTCGAAGATGCTGATATCCATCGTCAAGCAAAACAACATCCGCCCCGAGGTTTTTCGCCTGATGCGCACCATGGACCCGGTCTTCATCGACAATTATAATGGCGAACGGTAACGCTTCGGCCAACATTTGCGCCTCATCTCCCGAATCCTCAACGGTTGCCAGTATTTCATTGCCATCCCGTACAAGAACAAATCCCTTCGACTTTCGGCGATATCCACGTGAGACAACAGCAACGCGTTTGCCTTTGCCATGTATAAAATTTGCAATCTTTATTGTCGTGGGCGATTTTCCAGTACCGCCCAGCGTAAGATTTCCGATGCTTATAACCGGAATACCGGGATGAAGCGACTTCAGAATTCCATGTTCGTACATCATACGCCTGG
>DASZLH010000226.1:0-12479 GCA_035552495.1 Kapaibacterium sp. (SeqCode)
AAATAATGACACGACGATATTTCTCCCTCGTTGTAATAGTTGTGTGTATGTCGTGCTCTGGCCCGACTCGGTGGGTAACGAGATATGAATTGCGGTCTTCGTCGGACCCGAATATTCAGCAAGTCGATTTGACGGACGGCACGAATGTACAATTTAATCGAATGCTCGGTTGGTTCGATATTGAAAAAGGAGCTATTGAAGGCATCACACAATCTGGGAATAGCGATACAATTCCTATTGATCGCATTCAGCGCGTTGAACTGGCGGGCGAAAGAAACTCAGGTGGCGAGCTTGCTTTGGCATTGCTTGCCATTGGTCTTGTGGGGATAATCGCACTGATTTTCGCCTTCGGCCGGCTCGGAGGCTTTTGAGTCTTAATCTATTTCCGCATTTTCCGAAAATACTCCTGCACCAGCGCGGCACATGCCGTATCCATGACGCCGCCGATGGTATGCACCTGATGGTTCAGCCGTTTATCTTCCGTGATGGTATAGAGTGTGCCGCACGCGCCAGCTTTGGCATCGTACGCGCCGAAGACAAGCGTCGGAATGCGGGCAAGCACGATCGCGCCGGCGCACATCGGGCACGGTTCGATCGTAACGTAGAGCGTTACATCTGTGAGATAGCGGGATTGCGTCTCGGCGCTGGCCGCAGTGATCGCCATTATTTCGGCGTGTGCGGTGGCGTCCTTGAGTTGCTCAGTGAGATTATGTCCGCGGGCAATAATGCGCTCGTCGCGAACGATCACGCAGCCGATCGGCACTTCGTCAAGCTCCAGCGCTTTCTCCGCTTCGCGCAAAGCAGACTGCATCCAGTATTCGTGAGAAAACAATGTAATTACGAATTACGAATTACGAATTACGAATGAAGAATGAAGAATGACGGGCAGCAAATTCTTTAATTCTTCATTCTTCATTCCTAATTCTTAATTAAATCTGTGGGCCCTGCAGGACTTGAACCTGCGACCAATCGATTATGAGTCGACTGCTCTGACCAACTGAGCTAAGGGCCCCCGCAAGGGAAAATATGAAATATGAAGTATGAAAGATGAAAAAACGTCCCCTCTATTAATTCCCGGGCGCGTGACAACTACAGATCGAAGGATGAAATTCCATGTTTAAATCCATCTGTTATCTTCATCTATCGCATGCATGGCACAATATAGTTCGTGTGCCGGGAAGGGCCTCCTTCCCGATGATATTTTTATATAGTTTGGGTGAGGCAAGAAGGCCCTTGCCTCCACACGGGCGGGATTTCGGCGGTACGGATTGTATCAATCGCTGCGTTACATTTCCTGTCGGGCTTTTTTGAGTTGCTCATGATGGCGTAGCAGGAGTGAGGAGTCTGCTTGTTCTTTGGCTTGCCAGGTCTTAGTATCGTCCCCGGTTTTGAGAGAGACGATGCGGGTGGCTTTACTTGTGCGGACTGTCTTGCCGAGCGAGTCCTGCCGGTCGTAAATTTCATACGTGAGTCGCAGGTCGTCCTTCGCATGATTGGCCAGGAAACAGTCCATTTCGGGCGCGCCATATAGTACGCTGATTGTAAATCCGTTGGAGCCATCCCGAAACTGAAACTCATCACTGCGGGACTTTGCGAACCCGACGAATTGCCCCTCTGTCGTCCACGTTTTGAGGAGGCGGCCGAGCGTTGTATCGGAGTTAGGAATGAATGCTCTGCTATGTCGGGCGGAAATGCTGCCGATTCCAACCGAAGCAATGATGAGGAGGCTAAATAGAATTTTCACCATATATTATTACGAGTTACTCCTTCACAAACCCAGCGGAATAAACGGCTGTACCCGTTTGGACCACGAGCCAGTAGTACCCGGGAATTAAATTGCGCACTGGCAACGAAGAATGCGTTCCGGTTGCAAGCGTCATGGACTGTTGTAATCGCTCGCGGCCCAAGAGATCAATCACCGATATTTTCGAGATACCAGATGCTTTCGGCTCGAACGCAAGCTCCTCGAAGACAGGAGACTCGAGGATTCGAACTCTTCTGACCGGGTTTGCCATTAAAGCAACATTGGCATCGGCAACGAAACGATAGATGAAGAGCGTGCTGTCACGTGTTGCCGTTATGTAACCATGGGTCTCGTTTGGCCAGCACATTCCGGTTAGTGTATCTTTCAAAAATGTTATTGAATCTTTGAACCAAGTCTTCGCGTCGTCTGGTGAGTAAAAGACGGAGTCACTCGGGAAATAACCGGACGTATGATAATTGGGGTTTAAAAATGCCCAAAGTTTTCCTGGAGCAGAAGAAGAAAGCCGGGAAATGCGCGCACCATTAAGTGAAGAATCGATACGCCAGCTTGCTCCAGCGTTGGTTGTCTCAACAAAATCGGAATGAAAGGAAGAATGAGAAGATGTGTCGACCTTGCGCGAACGCAAATTGGCATAGAGTGTTCGAAAGTCCGGTGTTTCAGTAATCGACTCAAGCTGGTAACGCGAATCGAGATTCTGTACAATCGTATCGTATTTCCAAGAGATGCCTCCATTGGTGCTCTGCGCCATGCGGCCATCATTGTAACATACCCAAAAGTTCAGTGTATCTAAAATAACGGCATCTGTTATATCGGTAATATTTACAGAATCTTGCGTCTTTAGACTAAAAAAATGGCGCGCGGAGTCCCATGTATTGAACATCGTTAGAAGAATGTTATCGACTGAACCAAGTCCCAACGCTACACCACGACCTTCTCCAAACATTTTGAAATAGTAAGGGCTTAGACCTGTACCGAGTGGCAGAGATGCCTGGTCTATGGAATCGACAATAAAAGACTCTGTTTCCCAATCGAACCCACTATCATGAGTAGCAAAGATATAGGAATAATCTGGCGGTAAACGAATAGTAGTATAGGCATCGGCTGGATCGGGCATAGAGAAGGAGTGAGGGCTGTTATTATAAAAATAAGCGCCGGATGTTGGAGTAATAATCCAAGTCATTCCACCATCATCCGTTTGAAGTACGGAAGCATCAGGTGGATAATCCATAGGATAATAAATAAATATAATTCCATGCATCGCATCGGAAAATTGTATATTTACAGCCTGCCAGTGAGGCAGGCTGTAAACTTGTTCCCAATGTCCTGGAATTTGAGCGAAGCCGGTTTCCGTAATGATCCCCGTAAAAAGAGCAAGGCAAAAGAGCGAGAGCGTAATGCAACGTCTGGCGCGTTTGTCGTACTGCTTTTGCTCAGGTAGTAGAAATATTTTTAGTACAAGACGAGCCATCGTCGAAATAGAAAGTAATTGTGTAGGTTAGTGGAACACTATTACCACATATTTTAATGATAAATTTGGATTTGTACGAGGGGCTTTGGCAAAATTGATCGCCTCCGGACTGTGGTATAAACATAGCGGATGAAGAATTGCTGCTGCATGTGCTGGGTTGAGCCGGACTGACTGCCCAGATGCCATTGTATGGATAGCTTGGTGGTGGAGGGTACTCATCTTTAAGCCATCCACAATAGTTTACGCAGCTTCCAGAAGGGGCCGAGATTTTAATCGAGTCAATGCAGCAGGCAGTGCTATTCCACATTTCCAAGTAGGAGCAGACGCACGGTGAGCAGTCACCGCCAGTTGGGTCAGGACAAGGGACTGCAGAAGCAGGTGGTGCAGGCGATATCTGAAAGAGATTAATATTGCTGCAATTGCAGGCTTGGCACCGTGGATATCGCGGAAGTATAAAAATTGCCATGAGAAAAATGAAGGCGCATGGCAATAAATTGCGTCGGAATGAGCGTATCTTATTTGGTCGCATAATACAAAAAAGAATTAAATTAATCTCAACTCTTGCAATGATCTATTGCAATGATCTAATGAAAGAGGCATTAAAGAGACTCACGAACTTTTCAATATACAAAATAAAAACTTAAAAGTCAAGCATCTTGAAGATATTTTTCACAGCTTATTAAAATTCGAGCACTTCTACTTTCCGAAACGTTAGAGACTTCATTGCCGTTAGGCCCCGGCGAATAGGAATAAGATTATAGTAAGTTGCCTTAATATATAGAGTTACAGGTAGTTAATCGAGGATTTTAATCGGTCAGGAAGGTTAATTTTAGGTAAATTATGTCAGAAAGACAAGTAGAGAAAACGAGAGATGATATTCGGAATATCGCCATTATCGCGCACGTCGATCATGGCAAAACGACGCTCGTCGATCAGATGCTGCGCCAAAGCGGTACGTTTCGTTCGAACGAGCACCTGACCGATCGCGTCATGGATTCCAACGATCTCGAACGCGAGAAGGGGATCACGATCATGGCGAAGAACACCTCGATCCACTGGGGTGGGAAGAAGATCAACATCGTCGATACTCCCGGCCACGCCGATTTCGGAGGCGAGGTCGAGCGCATTTTGAAAATGGTCGATGGCGTGCTCTTGCTTGTCGATGCCGCCGAAGGCTGCCTTCCGCAGACGAAATTCGTTCTGAAAAAAAGTCTTCAGCTCAATCTGAAGCCGATCGTCGTCATCAATAAGATCGACCGGAAAGACGCCCGCCCCGAAGAAGTTCTCGACGAAGTATTCGAATTATTTATGTCGCTCGGCGCGTCGTACGAACAACTCGAATTTCCGATCGTGTATGCCATCGGAAAATTTGGATTAGCCGGATTGACACTGAAAGAAGAAATGACGGACCTTGCTCCGTTATTCCGCATGATCATCGACTGCGTGCCGGCGCCTCCGGGCGAGACGGAAGCACCGTTCCAGATGCTCGTCGCTAATGTCGATTGGTCGGATTATCTGGGTCGTCTTGCGGTCGGCCGCATTTTCCGCGGCAAGGTCCATCCCGGCGAATGGATCACACTTATCCGCCACGATGGTTCGTTCGAGAAAGCAAAAATCTCGAAGCTCTTTGCATTCGAAGGATTGAAGCGCGTCGATATCGAAGAAGCCGCGGCTGGCGAGATCGTCCAGCTTGCCGGACTCGAAGACGTGCATATCGGCGAAACTATTGCCGATCCAGAGAACCCGATCGCGCTGCCGATCATCAACGTCGATGAGCCGACGATCTCGATGAACTTCGTCGTGAACGATTCGCCGCTCGCGGGACGGGAAGGGAAGTTCGTTACGAGCCGCCACTTGCGCGAGCGGCTTATGCGCGAACTCCGCAAAAATATTTCTATTCGCGTCGAAGATGTCTCGCCCGATACATTCAAAGTTTCCGCGCGTGGAGAGTTGCAGCTTGCGATCCTCATCGAAACGATGCGCCGCGAGGGCTACGAGTTCGCAGTCTCGAAGCCGGAAGTTATTTTGCAGGAAGTCGATGGCGACACGATGGAGCCCGTCGAGCAGGTCGTCGTGGATGTGCCGGAAGAATATGCTGGAGTCGTGATCGAAGCGCTCGGAATGCGCAAAGGTCAGATGGTCAACATGGCGACGGTCAACGGCCACTCGCAGATCGAGTATCATGTGCCCAGCCGAGGCATGATCGGTTTCCGTGGCGAATTCCTCACGATGACGCGCGGCACCGGCTTGCTCAATCAGCTTTTCTACGATTACGAATCGTTCAAAGGCGCGATTGCCGGCCGTATGCGCGGTGCGCTCGTCTCGTTAGAAGATGGCGATGCGACGCCTTACGCGATGGAAGGATTGCAGGAGCGATCGGTATTCTTTGTTCCGCCGGGGACCAAGATTTACAAAGGCATGATCGTCGGTGAGAACTCGCGCGAGGACGATATGATCGTCAACGTCACGAAGAAGAAGCACCTGACGAACATGCGCGCCTCCGGCTCCGACGGCGCGGTCCAACTCGATACGCCGCGCCTGATGTCGCTCGAACAGCAGATCGAATGGCTCTCGGACGATGAGTTCCTCGAAGTCACGCCGCTCTCGACGCGCTTCCGCAAGAAGATCCTCGACCCGACCGAACGCCACCGCTCGAAAAAACGGACGGAGCAGATGGCGGCGGCATAAGCGCCATAGACATAATATCCCGTGAAACCAAACCGGAATAAACTCTGCTAAAGAGTATTATGAGCGCGGCAACATTATTAGAACGCATCCGGCAGTTACCTCCACAAAATCGGCACATTGTCGAGCAGCTTGTCGAGGCACTCACGCCAACGAAGGAAGATCAGCCTGCACGCAAGTTTCGATTCGACTGGGCGGGCTGTCTGGCCGAATATCGAGATGAGTTTACGTCGGTCCAGCTCCAGAAGAAAATTCTCGACGAATGGCAGTCGAACTCCTAATCGATACGAATATTTTTCTCGAAATTAGTCTGCAACAGAACCGCGAGGCTCTTTGCCGGAAATTTCTCGATGACCATGTTGGTCAAATTGCGATGTCCGATTTCACCTTACATTCAATTGGAATTGGTTTGTTCAGGCGCAAGAAATACCAAGAATATGGAGTATTTATCCGTGATGTACTTCCACTCACAGACGTTCTCTCCCTGCCAGACGAGCATCTCGATTCCATTCTAAAATTTCATCAGAACTTTGGACTCGACTACGACGATAGTTGTCAAGCTTCGATCGCAAAGGCATTCGGTTTGACCATCGTGACGATAGATGAAGATTTCCGACGGCCTGGCCTGCCACCGGTAATATATATTTGATACAAGGTGGTCACCGAACGCCACCGCTCGAAAAAACGGACGGAGCAGATGGCGGCGGTGTGAGATGATATTCTCCCTATGACAATATCCGAAATAGCCGCAAAAATCGAGCGCCTCTCTCCGCAGCAACGGGAAGAAGTGGAACAGTTTGTTAACAAGCTTGCAAACCCAAACTACCCCTCATTCAGTTGGGAGGGAGCACTGGAGGATATCAGAGAGGAATATACTTCCGTAGAACTTCAACATAAGGCATCCGAGTGGATGGCTGCGTCCGCATTGCGTGGAACTTCGCTGGACCTTCGAAATGCGCCCGGCAAGGAAAAGTGATCAGGTTATATCTGGAAACCTTTATCATACCCGATAGCTTAATCGCATAGAGTTTATTTCATTGCCATTATGCTTCGGATTGTCCCTGCCGGCTTACTGCTCGCCACAATCGTCCTTCTTTTTGGCTGTTCGCCAGCCACAACGAGCTATAACGTCCGACCGCCCTACGACGATGCGAATATCCCTCCGGGAATGCGCGATACGCTCTGGGATGATGCTGCGAGGCTTGCGCTCAATAAGGAAATCGCTGCCGATAGCTCTTTTATCGATTCAGTTACCATCCCACAAGACCGTATTCAATTTTATTATACGGACCTCGTCAAACTTTACAACGTGCAGAGAATTCCGGCGAGGGATTCGATATTTGGGCTCTATCGTGTCCAGCCCATTGAGCCGGAACTTCATCTTGTGGTCGCCTATGGGCCTGGATTTTTTGAAAATTTGTCCGACAGCATGAAGCGACAGATGGAGGCACGGTTCGATCTCGATTCTGTTCCCTATGCACCCGTTCGACTTCATTCCCGTGTTCCCTGTAATGCCATCGCCCTTGCAAAGGAAATGCAGCGCGAATTTCCAAACCTTTTAATTGATGCCGAAGGTTATGGATCGACAGGGGGCTGCTTTAGCGATATTTATGTATCCGATTCCGTGGACTCCCGTTTTTATACCTATCGGTACTGCTTGGAAAATGCTGGTTACCACGATTGGTATTTTTCGGTCGATGATAGCGGAAGAGTACTTTATCGTGGCAGCGATGGCGATCCGATTCGATAGTTTTACACTCCAAACTGTATGATTATATATATCATCGCAATCGTATTATTAATCGCCGCTGGAATACTTACCGGCAAAGCGCGTCCTTTTTCCGAAAGCATTTTCGCGAAGTGGCCGGGAGATTGGCGTGGATTTGCAGGACAATTAATTGCAACCTATGCAATAATAATGGTTCAGCCAAGACTCCGAGCGGATTTTAGTATTTCACCATTTAGAGAGCAACCATTTGGGAATGGGTTATTTTATCTCGGCCTGTTAATAGTGTGTGTGCTGTTCGAAGGTACAGTTATAGCCATAGTCAATCCTGCGAAGTATCGCCCTCTGCTGGACCGATGGAAGAGATAATAGCTGCTTCCATTTGATTTTTTTGCTGGACGCAAGAGCGGAGCAATGGTGTATCTTGAACTGGAGGTGGAACGGAAGATATCCGTGAACGAATTAGGTAACTATGACACACATTGCGATAGAACTGGATGATACGCTTGCGGAAACGCTCGATGAAGCATGCAAAGCGGAACATGTTGCTCCGGAGCGATTCGTGCTCGAAGCTGTAAAGCGTCGGTTGGCAGCGCAATGGTTGAAGCGGACTCAGGATAGCCTTGGGCCTGCGGCGCGCGCGGCAGGCTATAAATCCGAAGAGGATTTGATGAATGATATTTCGTGAGAATTTTCTTCGATACGAATGTCCTCGCATCGGCTCTTGCCTATCCGAATGGATTGTGCTCGAAATTGCTCCGGGAAGCATTCGATAATCACGAGGTTGAAATTAGCGAGTATGTTTTGGGAGAATTGAAGGATGTTCTTGTTCGAAAGCTTTATCGCTCCGAGCAAGAAGTCAAAAGCTGGATTGACGAACTTCGAGAATATGCAAGTATACTCCCAATTGTTCCTCCAATCACGATACCTTTGCGTGATCCCGATGATATTCCTATACTTAGCACTGCCGTTCAATGTGAATCGGAAATTCTTGTCTCCGGTGACAAGGACTTATTGGAATTAATCGACCCACCCATTCACATTATGTCTCCACGCGCGCTTCATGACTTGATTGTTCCTCGTTAAGTTTTATCTGCGATTTTTTGATTAATATATGTATTCTTCCTACACATTCGGACAAATTTTCCGCTTCAAAATAGAAAAGGCAAATGAAAATAACTTATGATCGCGAAGCCGATGCTGCGTATATACAACTCTCCGATTTAGAGCCGGATGGAGCCGTTGAAATGAAGGACGGCGTGAATCTCGACATGACGAATGACGATCAGATCGTCGGTATTGAAATTCTCGACGCTTCGAAACATATTCCGCTTGGAACTCTCTATCGATACGAGTTCGAGCCAGAAATGGTTGAAATATGATTCTGCATAGGAAGAAATGAAAATCGCCATGCCGGTGATGCCAGTCAAAGGATGGGTATTCTCGAGCTAAACGATCACCTGACCTTAGTCACACTCCGAACTGCTGCAAGTGGTGGTCGGTGTGTTTGTAGCCTAACTTGCCATATTGATCGGACGAGAGTTTTCCGAAGATCGGATGGATTGGCCACTCGTACATTTTAGGCAGTGTCACAACTCGTTCGAGCAACTTTCCGAATCTCATTTTCTCCGCTTCGAGATCGTAGGTGCCTTCGGAGACGAGCGGCGGCGTTGTCTTCGCTTTTCCTTTTGGGATCGGCATCGGCGAGAAGGTGAAGAGCCGCAAAGCCGCCGCTATAAAATTATTGCCATGATAGGGCGCGCTGAGCTCTCCAAGATACATTTGGAACGCGCCGTTAATATGGTGCAAACCCTGCGGCGCTTTCATGTGACCGAAGAGCGTCGGAGCGTTGGGAGTTAGCTTGTTGACCCGTTCGATCAACTCATTTTGAACGGCGGAATCGAAGATGGTCTTCATAATTTCGTATATTTGAATGAAGAAGTACCTGTTCGATTCTTAAATACACATTCTATCGCATGGAAGTTCGCTCGCCTCAGCACTCGATTGTACGAAATGTTTTCAGCGCAGCCGTCGTCGTTTCGGCGCTCGGATATTTCGTAGATATTTACGATCTCGTCTTGTTCTCGATCATTCGCGTGCCCAGCCTGAAATCGCTGGGCCTATCAAGCAGCGCCGTGCTCGATACCGGCATTTATCTGCTCAATGTGCAGATGATCGGAATGCTTATCGGAGGAATTGCATGGGGTATTTTAGGCGATAAGAAGGGGAGACTCTCGGTCCTTTTCGGTTCGATACTTCTCTATTCGCTTGCCAATATCGCGAATGGTTTCGTGCAGTCGGTCGAGCAGTATGCGCTGCTGCGGTTTATCGCAGGCATTGGTTTAGCTGGCGAGCTTGGCGCGGGTGTCACGCTCGTCTCCGAACTGTTGCCGAAAGAATATCGCGGCTATGGCACGGCGCTCATTACATCGGTCGGCGTGGCGGGCGCGCTGCTCGCATGGCTCATCGCGCAGGCATTCGGATGGCAGACCTGCTATTGGATCGGCGGAGGACTCGGGCTAATCCTGCTCGCACTCCGCATTGGCATTCTCGAATCGGGAATGTATAAGAAGATCGTAGGCACGACCGTGCTGCGCGGGAGTTTCGTCTCGCTGTTTACCAACCGCGAGCGATTCGGAAAATATATTCGGTGCATTCTGATCGGGCTGCCGGCCTGGTATCTCGTTGGAATCCTTGCGACACTCGCGCCGGAGCTTTCGCACGCGATCGGCGTGACGGGAGCCGTCACCGGCGGCGAAGCGATCTTCTGGCTCTATCTCGGATCGACGTTCGGCAATATGCTGAGCGGCGCTATGAGCCAAAAGATGCAGAGCAGAAAAAAAGTGCTGCGGATATTTCTATTAATAACCGCGCTGTTCGCTGCCGTTTACTTTTTACAGCGCGGAGCATCGCCGCAAATCTTTTACGCGGTTTTGGTTTTGATCGGAATCGGAAATGGATATTGGGCGCTCTTTGTGACGATCGCGGCGGAGCAATTCGGCACGAACCTTCGCGCAACGGTCGCGACGACGGTGCCGAATTTCGTGCGCGGCGCGCTCGTCCCGATCGCGCTTATATTCCAGTGGCTGAAAGAGTTATTCGCGAAACACTACGCTCCGAGTGAAGCGTTGATCTACTCCGCTATTATCGTAGGCGCAGCCACGCTCGTGATTTCCATCGCCGCGCTCTCCGGACTCGACGAGACGTTCGGAAAAGAGTTAGATTATATCGAGACGTGATTGTTAGATGTCAACTTGGCTGATGCGGAGTGGCAAGACGCAGCTTGATCCAAAAGCTCGAGGACTCCGCGAGCGGATTGTTTGCGCTGCCCGCGCCACGACCGCCGCCCCGGTGCCCGCCGCCGCGACCCATTCCTCCTCCGCCGCCCATGCCGCCTGTACCGCCCATGCCGCCTGGCATTCCGCCGCCAGTGCCGCCGGGATAACCTCCGCCGCTCATACCGCCGCCCGCTTCATCTTCACCCGGTTCGCGAGTGCTATGCCGCTCGACGCCATTGACGGTAAATTTAATACCGAATGTTTTCAGGCTATCCGCCCGCGCGAGCGATGGACGGTAAAAGGCGGCGAAGGGAATGGCGGCTTCGTAGTTTAAAACATTATTGATGGTATCCCATCCGATGCGGACTTCGATGCCGAACGCATTGTGGAGTGGGACCAGCCCGCCGATCGGAGATTTAAAGCCACTCAGTTCGATCTCGCCCTGCGAAAGCAGGAAGTTTTTTCTCAGCCTTCCAATCGGATCGAAATCCGCCGTCGGATTTTCGCCGCGCGCGTCATATTCGCGCGGAGCAGGCTCCATCGTGGCCGCTACGGGATAGAGAATTCCGATGTGTTCGTCCTTACTCCCGGCGGTATCGATCCAAAGCTGGAGACCGCCACGAATGATCTTGGTCTGTGTCGGTAGGTCGAATGCCTCGACGCAAAGATAGAGCTTCGCGCTGTCGTTCGAGATCGTGTAATTTAATTTGGAATCTTCATCGTAGTACGAAAGCGGCCGCTGCCAGTCGGAAGCGTTGCCATCGACCGTGACCGCAGAGGGTTGCCATTGACTGCGATAGAGCGGCCCGGAGGAGCAGGAGGCGAGTCCTGCGACGAGTACAACAATCGGAAGTGCTAATATTTTTCTGTTGGTCTTAAGCATGGATATTCAAATTCCTGAATGGGTATAACACCGCGATTCAGGAATTTGAAGACGCCAGACGCTTACTTTCTGTTAATCGAAATTTATACCCCGATTTCTATTACCTCCGCACGCTAAACTTCCGCACTTGCGTACGTCCGCCGAAATCAAGCTCGATATAATAATTGCCGGAGGCAAATTGCGAGACATCGAACGAGAATTTGCTGGTAACGATCGGACCCGCATCGCGCAAAACCACTTCGCCCAACTCATTCCGCACCGAGATCGACTGCGGCGTTTGCTCCGATTCCACACTTACGAGATGCGTTGCCGGGTCGGGATAGACGCTGACGATCACCTCCGGCTGCGATGATGGCGTAACGCCCGCCCAGCTGATTTTGTAGGGCGGAGCGTTGCCATAATCGAAGTTCAATGAAGCGCATTTTACCAGGCCATCGGCAAGCAGCATCGGAGGAATGGATGCACCTGGCTCATAAATGATATCATTGTAGGCAGTGCCAAGTTCGTATGAGGAACCCGCCTTTAAATAGACTAAAACACCAGTAGTGTAATCAGCTTCCACCGAAGAACCAGGCTCTGCGAATACTTGACGTACTCCGCTCACATCGAGTAATAAATGACCTCCGGGTACAACCCATATCGAGGAGGGTATTTTATCATAAAAGGACGACGCG
>DASZLH010000227.1:0-8865 GCA_035552495.1 Kapaibacterium sp. (SeqCode)
AAGGTAGCCCGTGATGAATGTGCGCGAAGCCGAATAGATTGCGCCGCCTTTAATGTAGGCGATATTATGATTGAACGCAATCAGTCCCGAATCACGGACACCGGTCAACGGATTAATATTCTCACCATCGACATCGAGCAATGGCATCCTCGTGTATGCCAGCGAGAATCCCATGTAGATCGCGCCGCCGATACCCGCAGAGTTTCCTGCGAAGGTCGCCGTCTTTAGTACGGCAAGGCCGGGAAGTCGATCGGTGCCGGGAATAATCCCAACGCCCGGAGGCACTTGCGCGGGGTTGACCGAAGTCGGACTAACCGCGATCGCACCACCCCAGGCATTCGCGTCCGTCGCATTGATGGCGGAGTTTGAATTAAAAGTCCCCTGAGAGACTACAAGCCCGGTGTTGCTGCCAACGTAGACGGCTCCACCCTTAGCGAAGCTTCCGGCGGTCGTAAATGTATTGTTCGCCGTGCAGCGCTCGAAGACCATCACGTCGGAAGAATCGGCGAAGAACGGTCCCGGACGGTTGCCGAGATACCCGAGCACATAATTGCCGGGTGCAAGATTTTCGTTGTTCGACGCCATGTAGATCGCGCCACCGTCCGCATTCGCGTCGGTATAAGTACCCGTTTCATTATTAAAGCAACGGGTATCGCGGATGACGAGCCAGCGGACCTGGCTGTTGGCCAGCGCAATACGTCCATCGTCATTGACATTCGGTACGTCGTCGCAATCGGAGCCGAGCGCATTCGTCGGCGCCTGAAGGAATGCAAACGCACCGCCACGGAAGGAAGTCTGGCAGCTATCGACGATTACATTATAAAGGAATGTTTTATGCGAGAACGTCGTCATGACGCCCCCGTTGCCATTGGCCGCGAGGTTGATCGATGCGCTATACGCAGCATCGCCTACGATCGAAGGATCGAAGATCGGCGTTACGTCCACGCTCGTCCGTTTGCGGAAGTTCACGAACCGGACGTTCGCGAAAAAGACCGAGTCCGCGCCGGGCAGAACGAGGAAATGTCCCCATTCATACGAATTGGCGTTGACCGGTTCGCCACGGAAGAGGATCCGGCGCTGAGAGCCGGTATAACCGTTGGCAATGATCTTACCGCACGTCGAATCGATGATTCGGCTGTTCGGCAGGAATTGCACTTCGGCGCCCTCCTGAACGACGAGCGTTCCGGAGATATTGTAATCTCCCGAAATCTCATAAATAGTATCGAGCGCGGAATTATTCGGGACTCTCGAATGGAAAGTCACCGTGTTTCCAGGCGTAAGATATCCGGTTACGATCTTTAGCTGCTGCGCTTCGCTCACATTCGCAAGGGCGAACAAGCCGGCGCAGACCAACAAAGCGATCAAGAAACGATGCATAAAGCCTCCTTTATTGAGGGAATCGGACGGTCGCGCCGAAGCACTAAGCTGAGCGCCGGAACCATCCGGAGTCGTTGAACAACTTTTCTGGTCCCGTCCGCCACGCCATGCGCTCGCGCCAGGCTGAGACAGCCCAAGCTTGCGAATACCAATCGACGAATAGGTTGTGTCAATGAATTGCATATCCAGTTTGAGTATAAACCCAAAATTACGTTACTACTACAATTGCTGCCGTGATACGGTCCTATCGCCAAGAGAATCTCGCCGATACTTCCGATCCAGGCTTTTTTAAAACACTCTTCTAAAATCGGTGGGCCGTGCGGCCCAAAAAACTTTATAGCTCGACGTTCATTTGCATGAGCGCCCGCTTAGCAGCATCATCGAACTGGCTGTTCTGATACTGCTCGATAATTTCTTTATAGAGACGAACCGCGTCATCGCTCTGCTTCGTCTGCTGATCGTCGCGCGCGGCGGACAGCAAGTAGTCCGCATCGAACGGATTTGTCTTGTCGAGCCGCGCTGCCGATTCGAATAACTTCGCTGCTTCGATTTTGTTACCGCCATGCTCTAAAATAGCTGCGCGTCCCGCCTCGATCGAGGCGCGAACGATCGGGTAATCGCTCGAAGCTTTGTCGAATGCCATTCCGGCGCTGTCATATTTTCCTAAATAATAGTAGGAGTTGCCGAGCGCAAGCGCCGCTTCATTGCCAGCTTCCGTCGAACCGAAATTCCGAACGATATAACTGAGGCCATACACCGGGTCCCCCTGGACGCGGCGATTCATATCACCGTCGATCGCATGGCGGTAATCGGCGCCGAGATAAAATCCGAGAACGCGCGAAAGATACGTTGCGGCATGTTCGTTATTGGTCTTCTTTTGTCCCAACCACCACCAGAGTCCTACAATAATTGCAACGACCACCACGCCCGCACCCACGAGAACGCGCTGATTGTTCGCGGCCCAGTCACGGCTTTCCTCATAGCGGACAAGCATCTTCTCCGTCTGCGTGAGGCGCTGCACCGGCTGCTTGACTTCCGCAATCTCTTTTGGCGATCTGATCATTCCTGTTCGTTATTCCGATCGAACGACTCGTGCTTACTTTCTCGTCTTACTTTCTCGTCCTACGAGTCGGCTATTACGCTATTGTTTAAACCAATACTAAAAAAATCTCAAAAAACTTTTTCGGCTCATGCCGTTTGGGTTATCCCTTCCAGTGCGCCCGGAAGGACTTGAACCCTCAACCTTTGGAACCGGAATCCAACGTTCTATCCAGTTGAACTACGGGCGCAATATCCGCTTTTGTTCTGGCCGATTTTACGCGACCGAGGCTTGGCGTACCTTCGCTTTTGCTCCGTTCTTGCGCACTCCTTACCAATATATTCCTACGAATATACTACATTCGGAGCACGGCCCGCTGAAAACCTCATTTGGGACGGAAGGCCAGGATCTCCTTTTATTCCGATTTCCCAAGTCTGATTTAACAGTCTGCTAAATTTTAATGAAGCTCGAAAAACTGTGGGCTATTCGAGAACATGGTTTCCGAATGCAAACCAACCATCGAGTTCTCGCTGGAAGAAGTTCTCGAATAACTTCGCAAATTTTGTTTTGTTACACCTCTTATGAATCTTTTTTCAAAAAGTTGTAATCCGCTATCGAAAAATCATGCTAATCCGCCCTACCTGGAGCGCTACGAGCATTTCAGTGCTGAAAGGCAATAATTTCCGCCCATAAGCCTCCGGCCTATCGGTATTGACGAGCTTAGCACTATCGCACTCATAATGCTTTAGCACTGCTCAAGCTTATGGGCGGAGCGAACGAAACTCTCGTTTTTCAGCGCCTGCCGCACGAATTGATCGTGCACCTTCCGGAAAATTTCCTAAAGGCTAAGCCCCCTAAAGCATTTGCTGCGAGCAGCTTCGTTCGACATCCGCATGCCCACTCTTTTTGCCCCACTCGACGACATTCAGCCGGACGCGCGCCAAACCCATTCGGTCGATGCCAAGCGCGCGAGCAGCCGCAAAACTTAAATCGATCACCCGCTCGGTCTTGACCGGCCCGCGATCGTTAATGCGAACGGTGACCTTTGCACCGGTCGTAAGATTGGTCACACAGACCATCGTCCCGAATGGGTATGTCCGATGCGCGGCCGTAAATTTTTCATTGTCGAAGATCTCTCCGTCGGATGTTCGGCGTCCATTGAAGTCATTCGAATAGTAGGAAGCGATTCCTTCCTGAGTCGCCATCGCCGTGAGCACGGGCTTGACGGCGCATCCGGTAAGTCCGCTGCCGAGCATCGCTCCGAATGCAATAGCAATCGTCGCGGTAGCGAGAATTCTTACTAATCGATTGTAGCGATTGAACACTTTTATAGCTTATTTTTTTATCAAAAGCCTACTAAAGCCCTTTTACGGACTTCAAATATACGACGAAAAAACAAGGAAGTCAAGTGTTTACTTAAAGTATTTTCTCGTTAAATTTAAAATCCCCACAATTTGACACAATTTCCAAATAATTCAATTCTATAAGAAAATGAAAAAGTTTTTCTTTAAGGAGGGCCAGACGACAGTTTAAAGAAATTCGGTCATCTGATGGCGTTTCAAATAATCGACAATTTCACGAACGCCCTGGGCCTGGTCACGCCGCGTGACGAGAACCGCGTCGCCGGTATTGATAACGACGAGATCGTTCACACCGTAGATCGCGACAAGCTGATCGGTCCGCGAAATAGCAAGCGAGCCCTTTGCATTTCGAGCAATAATATGGCTACCCATCAGTACATTATTTTCGAGATCTTTCTCGCTGAGCCGATAAACCTCGTCCCAACTTCCGACATCGCTCCACCCGAGCGCACCGGCTCGCAGCACAAATACATTCGGCTTCTTCGTATCGACTGCTGGTTTCGAAGCTGGCTCCATTACTGCGTAATCGATGGAAACTCCTCGGATCGTGCTATAGGCTTCGCGCAGCTTCGCAGAAAAATCCTGAGAGCCCTGAGTGGGGAGCTGGCTAAGCTGCTCAATGATTTCGGGCGTGAATTCGGCGAGCGCCTCTTCGATGGCATCGACGCGCCAGATGAACATGCCGCTATTCCAAAGAAAGTCGCCGCTCTCCATAAAGCGTCGCGCGGTATCGACGTCCGGTTTTTCGGCAAAACGTTTGACATGAAAGACATCCCTCAATTCGAACTCGGTGAACTTCGGTAATTCCGAATGAGAAGGAAGATGTTCGTCATCGAGTTGAATGTACCCAAACCCCGTTTCGGGACGCGTCGGATGAATACCGACGGTAATGAGCCCGCGCGTTTCGTGTGCGAGGCGGGCGCCCAGCATAATAAGCCGCGCGAATTCATGCTCGTTGCGTATGACATGGTCGGCAGGGAGCACGACCATGATACCGTCATCGCCGGTCCGCTCTCGAATAAGCCGAGCACCGAGCGCGATGCAGGGTGCGGTGTTGCGTCCGAATGGCTCGGCGATAATGTTCTCCGGCGGCAGCGATGGAAGCTGCGCCTGGAGCTCCGCCCGCTGGGCCTCGCTCGTGACAACGATTGTATCTTCGATGCGAGCGAACTGCAAGGTCCGTTCGAGCGTAGATTGTACGAGTGTTGTACCGGGTGTGATAACATCGAGGAGTTGTTTCGGACGGCGCTCGCGCGATTCTGGCCAGAACCTCGCACCGACCCCACCCGCCATAATGACTACGCTGATTCTCATACTACAAATTTACGGCGAAGCAACGATAGCAGAGCTGAGAAACGGTAAATAAAAAAAATCTTCCATTCGCTTTACTTCCAAACTCTTTAGAAAAAAAGAATGTCATTCCCGCTTTCGCTGTAGTACATGCCTGGACATGGATGTTACTTTTAAATGACTTCTCAAAAAATAGATCGGGATCATTCCGCCGGACTGAAGCGCACGCCAAAATTTTCGGTGCCTCATCTTGTCATTTTTTCGATTCCGATTATTTGGGGGACAACCTTCGCGATCGTGCAGCGCGCCCTCGATGATGTATCGCCGATGACGTTCGTCGTCGCCCGTTTTGGATTGGTCAGCATTGTCTTCTTAGTATGCTCACGCTCGGCGCGAATGGGTGCGAGGATGCTTTTTATCCCCAGGACCCCGCATGAACGGCGTTTCCGGCGCGATATGCTCGTCCTCGGGGTTACGATCGGGATGGGTTATATTCTGCAAACGGTAGGCTTGCTCACGACGACGTCCTCGAAGTCGGCATTCCTCACTTCCACGGCTGTCGTCTGGACGCCGGTCCTTTCCTCCCTGACGGGGCGCGAAAGAATTACCCTCAAGCTTGGCGTATCCGTTTTGCTTACCCTCGTGGGCGTTTATTTTATGACGCAGCCTTTCGACTCCAACGGCGTTAACATTGGCGATGCGCTTACGCTCGGCTGCGCGATCATGTTCGGTATCTATATCGTTTGGATCGACCGTGCGATATTCCGTACACGGGCTATATCCGGAAGCGAACACGAACTCACCCTGATGCTGACTTCCACGCAGCTTGTCGCGGCAACGCTGTTGCTCGCGATATTTCTTCCGGCGATCGAAACGCCGCATGTAGCGTTTACACCGTTTAGCATTGGAGCGTTGATCTTTACCGCGCTCATTGCAACGGGAGCCACTGCCTACTTACAGGCGCGGTATCAGCATGTCTTCTCTCCGGCAACGGCAGCGGTGATTTATATGCTGGAGCCTGTCGTGGCGCTGGCTATTGCGGAACTGCTGCTCGGCGAACGATTGGACGCCATCGAAGTTGCCGGCGCCGGGCTGATTGTTTTAGGAGTGATCGTTGCGCAACTTCGAATAAAGCCACGTGCGAGTTAAATCGAAAACCCATCTTATGTGTCTTATTAATAGTAGAGCATTAATGGATTGAGACAATCCAAGGTTTGTCTTTCTGAAATATTTCTCACCGAACGAATGCCTTTTCTGAAATTGTTCGAAGATTAATAATTTTTGGTGTAATTATTGAAAACTACGAAGTTCGAAATATGAACCATAAGCTTAAATTTTCAGGCTTTAATTTCCTTAGGAAGTACAACGGCTTCCTTTGGGGGTTTGTCATACTTTCGATCTCGTGTTTTATCCTTCCTGCGCGCGCGCAAGTAGGATCGATCTTCGGCAAGAATAAAGTTGAGTATAAGGATTTCGACTGGAAGTTTATTCAGTCGCCACACTTCGATGTTTATTTCTATCAAGGCGGCCACGAGCTTGCGGAGTTCGTTGCCGACCATGCGGAGCGCGCGCTCGACTCGATCGAGCGCGTCGTGAAATACGACATCACGAACCGGATCGCGATCCTCGTCTATAATTCGCACAACGATTTTCAACAGACGAACGCCGTAGGGGAGTACCTGCCGGAAGGCGTTGGCGGTGTGACCGAGTTGCTTAAAAACCGGGTCGTCATCCCATTCGAAGGCGATTTCGAATTATTCCGCCATGTGATCCATCACGAGTTGACGCACGCGGTCATCAATGATATGTTCGTCGGTGGGACCTACCAGGCGCTGCTGACCGGCGGCGGAATGGAAATCCCGACCTGGATGAACGAGGGACTCGCCGAGTATAACTCGCTGCATGGCCTGGACATCGAAACCGATATGTTCATGCGAGACGCCACGCTAAACGAAGCGGTGCCGACGCTCGAACGGCTCGGCGGGTACGTGCAATACCGCGTTGGGCAAACGATGTATTGGTACATCGAGCAAAAGTACGGCCCGGATAAAGTCGGCGAGCTACTGCAACGCATCAAAACGAGCCGCAGTGTCGAAGGCGGATTTCGATCGACGTTCGGAATGTCCGTTTCCGAGTTCGGCGATAAATTTTTGGAGGGACTGAAAGTCCTCTACTTTCCCGACATCGCGAAGTTCGATGACCCCGGCAATTACGCCGAAGCCATTGCCGATCATAAAAAGCTCAACGATTTTATGAACGTCTCGCCGGAGATTTCTCCACAGGGCGATCTCGTCGCGTTCATTAGTGACCGCAGCGATTATTACGATGTATATGTGCAGAGCCTGACGCACCCCGGACGCATCAAGAAGATCCTGAATGGCGGTGGCGCGACTGCCAACTTCGAAGAACTCCATCTGCTGACGCCAGGCCTCAGTTGGGCGCCAGACGCCAAGCGTATCGCTCTGGCTTCCAAAGCGGGCGAGACCGATGCGATCTTTATCCTCGATGTCAATGGTGGGCCATCGGAGAAGCTCCCGAATATCGATCTCGATGGAATTCAAGGTCTGAAATGGTCGCCCGATGGAAAATATTTGGCCGTCGTCGGCATCAAGAATGGCCAGAGCGATATTTATCTCTACGATCTCGATGCGAAGTCGCTACGGAATTTAACGAACGATGTCTTTTCCGATCACGAACCCTCGTGGACCGCGGACTCGAAGTCGATTTATTTTACCAGCGAACGCGAGAATGATCTCACACCCGGAATGTACCCGGTAACGAACGCGCGCGGAATAAATTTCGAGAGCCCAAACCGCGATGTCTATCGCTACGATCTTACAACGAACTCCCTTACACGTATTACCTCTACTCCGATTGCAGACGAATATTATCCGGTACTGACGCAGGACAATCATCTCTTTTATATTAACGACCAAAACGGAATTAATAATATTTACGAGGCGAATGCCGATGGTTCGAATGCGCGGCCGATTACCAATTCTGTTTCGAAGATCGATCAAATCTCGGTCTCGAACGATGGGACGAAACTTGTTTTTTCGACGATGCACAAAGGCGGATACGATCTGTATTTACTTCGCAATCCGCTGGAGCGTCATATCGACTCGCTTCCGGTAACGGAATACCGCAAGAGTGAAGGTGGCCGCGTCGTTTCGCGGCTCGATACACTTTCGATTCAGGCGCGCCGCGCCGCCGATACCGCGAAAGGATATGGAACGGTAGGGGTCGATCTGCATAATTATGTTTTCAGCAATAATCCGGAAGAGATGCGCACTCGTGCGCTCGAAGCAAACCGGCCTGCGGCAGAAGTGGTCACAAATTATAAAGATACCAGCGGCCGGTATATTGTCCATCCATACCGAACGGTGTTTTCGCCGGATGTTATCATTGGCTCCGCGGGATATACCGGATATTACGGTCTGCAAGGCACAACGCAGATGCTTTTTTCGGACGAGCTGGGTAATCAGCAGATTTTTTTTGCGACCAATCTTATACTCGATCTCCGAAATTCCGATTATCTACTGGCCTATTACAATCTTTCCAATCGGGTAAGTTGGGGCTTCCAGGGTTATCACAGCGCATTTTTTATTCAGGAAACTTCCGATCCCGATGCTCCAAGCGAAACGCTTCCCATCGCGCGGTTTACTTCGTCCGGTATTGCAGGGACCGCATCGTATCCCTTCAGCCGGTTTACGCGCATGGACCTGACCCTGACGGGCGCAGTGTTCCAGAAAGACCTCATCGTGACCGAGAACGTCCCGACGAAAACAGCCTACGCAA